>JAJYAW010000280.1 GCA_021779335.1 Myxococcales bacterium
CGGCGCGCGCCAGGCCGCGCCGCCCGCGCAGCCCGCCGCGGCCGCCGCCGTCCACGCCGCCAGGAGCACCACCCTCCGCTGGTGCATCGTCCCCCCTCCCAGGACGGCGCCCGTCCCGGCCGGCCGCTACGGCACGACCAGCACCGGCCGCATCATCTCGTTGTCCTCGTGATCGACGATGTGGCAGTGCCACACGTACGGCCCGGAGGTGACCGAGGCCCAGTACGGGACGGTCGGGTCCGGCTGGCCGCTCGCGTCGAGCGCCGGGGTGTCCTGCCAGGCGCCGTCCCAGCGGGCCACCACCGTCACCACCTCGCCCGGGTAGGCCTTGACGGTATCCTTCCACGCGCCGACCTCCGGCGCCTCCGGGGGCCGGGGCTTCTTCATGAGGTAGGGCGCCACGGGGACCTTGGTGTAGGTGCCGCCGGCGGCCAGCGTGTCGAGCCCGGTCGCCAGCTTGAAGTTGGCGTTGTTGAAGGGCTGGCGGCTCACCACCTGGAACTTCACCAGGTGGAGGTGCATCGGGTGGGCGTCCACGGTGGTGTTGACGATCTTCCAGACCTCCACGGTGCCGCGCTTCGGCGTCTCGGTGACCGGGGCCTCGAAGGGCCTGGCGTCGATCTGGACGCGGAGGGGGGCCAGCGTGACCGGGTCGAGCACCTCGTTGAGCACCATCTCGCGGGTCTGGGCCACCCCGGCGCCGATGGTGGGCAGCGGCGTCCAGGCGGCGAGCGCGGCGGGCGGCGCGTAGGGCACCGCCGGGAAGGCGGGGTTGACCGGCCTGGTGACCTTGAATTGCAGGAGCCGGGCCATCTGGGCGTACGGGCTGTTGGCGGCCTGCGGCGAGATGCCGGCCGGGAACGGCGCGGCGCCCGAGTTGCTGAGGGTGACGGTCTGACCGGCGTAGGCGCTGAAGTCGACGACCACGTCGGCGCGCTCGCCGGGGCACATGGTGACGCGGTTCGCCGTGACCGGCGCCGCCAGGTAGCCCTGGTCGGAGGCGACGTGGATGAACGGCGGCGACGCCAGGTTGCCGGTGGACTTGAGGTCGAGCACGTAGCAGCGGGCGTTCGACCCGTCGAGGAGGCGGAGGCGATACGGGCGCGGCTCGACCGTGACCTTGGGCCAGGCCACGCCGTTGACGACGGGGGTGTCGCCGAAGTACTCGGGCACCCACTGCGGGTGGACGGTGGGGTTCGGCCCGGGCGTGAGCGGGTTCCAGCCCACCACGCCGGCCGGCGCCGCCTGGCCCAGGCCGTTGGGGAAGTTGATGGTGCCGTCGGCGTTGAAGGCGCGGTCCTGGAGGACGATGGGGACGTCGTAGCAGCTGCCGGCCAGGATGCCGGCGTTGGAGCAGTCACCCGCGGCCGGCAGCGCCCCGGACGCGTAGAGCGGCGCCTCCATGGCCGGATCCGTGACGTAGAAGTAGCCGGCCGGCCCCGCGGCCACGTTGACGCGGGTCTTGCCGAGCGCGTGGTCGTGGTACCAGATGGTCGCCGGCTCCTGCACCATCGGGTAGTTGTAGAAGATGGAGTTGCCGGTGGGCCGGACGAGCTGGCCGGGCTGGTAGACGGAGGCCAGGAGCGCGCCGACCGGATCCGGGCCGTGGCCCACGCCGTCGGCCCGGATGCCCGAGCCGGGGGGCGGGACGAAGGGCGGATCGACGTTGCTCGTGGCGCCGGGCACCGCGTTGCCGAGGCTGTCGAGGAGCGCGGTGGGGGCCTTGTAGTAGGCGCCGCCGGCCTGCGAGTAGGCGGTCGCGGTGGTGGAGTTGCCGATCCAGAGCTCGGCCATGCCGTCGGAGTCGGGCGGGACCTCGCCCCCGTGCAGGTGGATCACCATGGCGTTGTCCGGCTGCTGCGGGCCGCCGAACGGGTTGACGCTCTCGCCCGGCTTGACGAGCGTGCCCATGAGCGTCCGGTCGATGGCGCACGGCGCGTCGGCGTCGAGCGGACGGGGGCAGAAGAGGTGGTTGTCGGGCGCGTTGTTGACCCACTTCACCTTCACCGGGCGCCCCCGGGTGGCCTTGAAGCTCATCGAGGGGTAGGTGGTGACGCCGTCGAGCGGGAAGGCCGGGTTGTTCACCTGGCCGTAGCCCCACACCGGCGTGTAGAGCGGGGTCATCGTCCCGGGCACCTTCCTGGTGCCGAGGGTGGCCGGATCGACCAGGCCGAGCCACTGGGTGCCGGGAGGCGCCGCCGGCGAGCCGGCCCTGGGCTGCGGGAAGGCCACCGGGAGCTGCGTCACCGGGGCCATCTGGATCTCGTAGTAGTCGAAGCCCGGGAACGTCGTCACGTCCGGCTGGTAGAAGATCGGCTGCGGCAGCTCGTTCACGAACTTCGGCTGCAGCGCCGGGTCGAGCGGCGCGTACGGCGCCGTGGGCAGCGTGCAGCTGCCGGTCTGGCCCTGGATCGGGCAGGTGCTGATGGCCTGGGCAACAGCCCGCGGCGCCTCGAGCGCGAGGAGCCCGGCGGCGACGCCGGCGATCACCCTCGCGAACCTCACGGTGGTCTGCATGGTTCCCCCTGGCTCCCGGGCCCTTCGTCCGGCAGCCTCGACACGCTGCATCGACGCCTCTGCGCGGTGGGCCGGCCCATTCCTGCTCACCGCGCCGCTGCTTCGATGTTGGGTAGGGTCGTCACTGCGTCACGCTGGCGCAACGAGCCTGTACGGGGCGTCAAATGGGCCAAGGCGCCGGAAACGCCGGGGAGAGCGCCGTCGGCGTACCGCGTTCACGGTACGTCGCCGGCGGGCTCGCCATCCCGGGCCCTCCGTCGAGGCCCGCGCCGGGCGCCGCCGTTGCCTCCGGCCGGCGCCGTGGCCACCATGGAGGTTCGATGGGCACGCCGCGCGGAGCGGGCGCTGCGTCGAACGACGGGAGGGGTCGTGGACAGGCTGGCCATGGTGGCCGCGGCGGCGCTGGTGGCCGCCGTCGGCGGCGACGACGGATCGGGCGGACCGCTCTTCCGCATCCTCCAGGATGGCCGGTGGGGCTTCATCGACGCCGCTGGGCGGGTCGTCATCCAGCCCCGCTTCGAGCGGGCCGAGCGCTTCTCCGAGGGGCTGGCGGCGGTGCAGGACGGCGAGACGCGCGGCTACGTCGACCGGACCGGCGCCCTGGTGCTGCTGCCCCGCTACCAGCCCGCCGCCACGCTCCACCGGCGCTTCGCCGACGGCCGGGCGGTGGTGAAGGAGGGGCAGCGGTACGGCTACATCGACCGGGGCGGCAGGCTGGTGATCCCGGCCCGGTACCTGGCCGCGGAGGACTTCTCGGAAGGGCTGGCCATGGTCTGCGACGAGCGGACCTGCGGCTACGTCGACCGGTCCGGGCGAGGCGTGCTCGGGCCGGGCTTCATGGGCGGCCAGCCGGTGAAGGAGGGGCTGGCGGTGGCGGTGCTGGCGATGTCGATGGGGCGCCAGCGGGTGGCCCTCCACGACCTCAGGCGGGGGCGCGTGCCGGGCGAGTTCGAGGGGGCCGGCGAGCGCTCCGAGGGGCTGGTGCCGGTCCGCCTGGCGGGCCGCTGGGGCTTCCTCGACGTGGAGGGGCGCGGCGCCATCACGCCCCGCTTCGCGGCCGCCGGCGAGTTCCACGGCGGCCTCGCGCCGGTCACCGAGGAGGCGTCGGGGCGCTGCGGATACGTGGATCGACGGGGCGTGCTGGTCATCCCGGCCCGCTTCCGCGCCTGCCGCCCCTTCTCGGGCCACCTGGCGCGGGTGGACCTGGCCGAGACCGAGACCGACCGGGAGCGCCCCGCCTTCGTCGACGCGCGGGGCGCGGTGGCCTTCTCCGGCGACGCCCTGACGCCCCGCTTCGACAGCGCCGAGGACTTCCACGAGGGGCTCGCCGCCGTCGGGCTCGGCGGCGAGCCGGCGCTGGCGGGGAGCGGGACGCTGCTCGGGTACGTCGACGAGCAGGGGCGCTACGTGTGGAGGCCGGCCGAGTAGGCCGGCGAGCCGACTGGAGAGACCGCGATGCTGACCACCACCCTCCTCGCCCTGGCCCTCCTGGCCACGCCGGCCGCGGCCGGCACGGCGCCCGGGCCCGTCGCCGGGGCGCACCCGCCGCCCGAGCCGCAGCGGGACTTCCAGGAGCCGCCCGCCGGGACCGAGGCCGATCGGCGGCTCTGGAGGGCGCTCCAGCAGGCGACCGGCTTCGCCGCCCTCCACATGGCGCGCATCGGCCAGAGCGCCTACCGCATCCGCTACGGCGCCTACTACCAGGGGCTCGACGCCCGGCCGGAGCCGGCGGCGGGTGAGCTGCGCCGGCGGCTCGAGCGGGCCGCGGTCGAGGCCGACCAGGCCCTGCCGCCCGACGGCGGCCGGCTCCGCGCCTGCCGCTACACCCTCCTCGACCTGGAGCAGCGGATGGATCAGCTCGACGACCCCGCCATCGCGGCCGAGCTGCCGCGCTTCAGGGCGGCCGCCGCCGACTGCGCGGCGCGCCTGTCGGCGCTCGTGGCGAAGCTCGAGCCCAGGGCCAGGGCGCTCGAGGCGGCGCTGCTGGAGGTCGACGCCTTCCTGGGGCGGGCCGTCCAGATCCCGCTCGGGGACCTCGACGAGCCGGACCAGCCCCGGCCCGGCGACGCGACGGGGGGGCGCCGGTGACCGCCCGCCAGCTCCTCGCCGCCGGCGGCGCGGCCATCCTCCTGCTGCTCGGCGGCAGCCTCCTCGTCCTCGCGCCGCTCGGCGGCG
>JAJYAW010000281.1 GCA_021779335.1 Myxococcales bacterium
GGGGCTCACCATCATCTTCCTGGTGGCCTGCGCCACGCTGGTGCCGCTGGCCGCCTTCTCGTCCATCCCGCTCTCCACGACGGCCGTGGTGGCGCTGCTGGTCTGCCTCATCCCGACCACCATCGGCGGGCTCCTCTCGGCCATCGGCATCGCCGGGATGGACCGGCTGCTGCGCAAGAACGTGCTGGCCATGAGCGGCCGGGCGGTGGAGGCGGCCGGCGACGTCGACGTGCTGCTCCTCGACAAGACCGGCACCATCACGCTGGGCAACCGGATGGCCAGCGAGCTCCTGCCGGCGCCGGGGGTGCGGCTCGAGGCGCTCGCCGAGGCGTCCCAGCTCGCCAGCCTGGCCGACGAGACGCCCGAGGGGCGCTCCATCGTGGTGCTGGTGAAGGAGCGCTTCGGGCTGCGCGGCCGCGAGGTGGGCGAGGGCTACGCCTTCGTCCCCTTCACCGCCAACACCCGCATGAGCGGCTGCGACGCCGGCGGGCGCGCCATCCGCAAGGGGGCGCTCGACGCGGTGGCCCGGCACGTGGCCTCGCTGGGCGGCGCGCTGCCGGCCGAGGTGGAGCGGGCCGCGGCCGCCATCGGCGACACCGGCGGCACGCCGCTGGCCGTCTCGGACGGCGCGCAGGTGCTCGGCCTCATCCACCTGAAGGACGTGGTCAAGGGCGGCATCAAGGAGCGGTTCGAGCGGTTCCGCGCCATGGGCATCCGCACCGTCATGATCACCGGCGACAACCCGCGCACGGCCGCCGCCATCGCCCGCGAGGCGGGGGTGGACGACTTCCTGGCCGAGGCCACCCCGGAGGCCAAGCTGGCGCTCATCCGCAGCGAGCAGGCCAAGGGGCGGCTGGTGGCCATGACCGGCGACGGCACCAACGACGCGCCGGCGCTGGCCCAGGCCGACGTGGGGGTGGCCATGAACACGGGCACCCAGGCCGCCAAGGAGGCCGGCAACATGGTCGACCTGGACTCCAACCCGACCAAGCTGCTGGAGGTGGTCGAGGTCGGCAAGCAGCTCCTCATGACGAGGGGCGCGCTCACCACCTTCTCCATCTCCAACGACGTGGCCAAGTACTTCGCCATCCTGCCGGCGCTCTTCGTGGCCGCCTACCCGCAGCTCCGGCCGCTCGACGTCATGCACCTCGGGTCGCCCTACAGCGCCATCCTCTCGGCGGTGATCTTCAACGCCCTCGTCATCGTGGCGCTCATCCCGCTCTCGCTGAAGGGCGTGCGCTACCGGCCCATCGGGGCGGCCGCGGTGCTGCGCCGCTCGCTGCTCGTCTACGGCGTGGGCGGGGTGCTCATCCCCTTCGCCGGCATCAAGCTCATCGACCTGGCCCTCGGCGCCGTCGGGCTGGTCTAGGAGGACGCCATGCCCGCCAACCTCGCGCGCCTCACCATGCAGGGCCTGCGCCTCACGCTCGTCACGCTGGTCCTGACCGGCCTGGCCTACCCGCTGCTGGTGACCGGGCTCTCGCAGCTCCTCTTCCCGCACCGCGCCGGCGGGAGCCTGGTGAGGGACCAGCGCGGCCGGGTGGTCGGGTCCGAGCTCGTCGGCCAGCCCTTCACCAGCCAGGCCTACCTCTGGCCGCGCCCGTCGGCGGCCGGCGCCGGGGGCTGGGACGCCGCGGCCTCGGGCGGCTCCAACCTCGGCCCCACCTCGGCCCGGCTGCGCGCCAGGGTCGAGGCCGAGGTGCGCCGGCTGCGCCAGGCGAACCCCGAGGCCTCGCCCGGCCCCGTGCCGGCCGAGCTGGTCACCGCCTCGGGGAGCGGCCTCGACCCGCACCTCACGCCGGCCGGGGCCGCCTGGCAGGTGGCCCGGGTGGCGGCCGCGCGGGGCCTCGCGCCCGCCAGGGTCCAGGCGGTGGTCGACGAGGCCACCGAGGGGCGGGACCTCGGCTTCCTGGGGGAGCCGAGGGTCAACGTGCTGCTGGTGAACCTGGCGCTGGACCGGCGCTTCGGCGCGCCGGCCCCGCCCGAGGCGTCCCCCGGACCTCCCGCGGCGCCGGCGCCGCGGCCGGGTCCACCCGCGGTGCCGGCCGGCGCGAGGTAGAGTGACCCCGCATGCCCCGCGGTCGCGCCACCCCGGAGGACTTCCTCGAGCTGCTGGAGCGCGGCCGGCGCGGCCGGCTCAAGCTCTACCTGGGGTACGCCGCCGGCGTGGGCAAGACCTACCGGATGCTGGAGGAGGCCCACGCCCTCCGGGCCCGGGGCGTGGACGCGGTGGCGGCCTACGTGGAGACCCACGGGCGGGCCGAGACGGCCGCGCTCCTGGCCGGGCTGGAGCAGGTGCCGCGCCGCCGGGTCGAGTACCGCGGCGTGGCGGTGGAGGAGCTGGATCTCGACGCGGTGCTGGCCCGCGCGCCCGCCATCGCGCTGGTGGACGAGATCCCGCACACCAACGCGCCCGGGTCGCGCCACCGCAAGCGCTACCAGGACGTGGAGGCGCTGCTGGCGGCCGGCGTCCACGTCATCGGCGCCATGAACGTGCAGCACCTCGACAGCCTGAACGACCTCATCGAGCGGGTCACCGGCGTGCGGGTGCGCGAGACGGTGCCGGACGCCTTCCTGGAGCTGGCCGACCAGGTGGTCAACCTGGACCTGGCGGTGGAGGACCTGCTCGACCGGCTCAAGGGCGGGAAGATCTACGCGCCGGAGAAGGTGGCCTGGGCGGTCGAGCACTTCTTCAAGGACGCCAACCTGGCCACCCTGCGCGAGCTGGCGCTGCGCGAGGTGGCCGAGAGCCTGGAGCGGACCGCCAAGGCCGCCGCGCCGGAGGCCCGGGCCTCGCGCCTGGCCGTGGGCCGGCTCATGGTCTGCCTCTCCTCCCACCCGCCGCGCGGCGCGGCGCTGCTGCGGCGGGCCTCGCGCATGGCCGGGCGGCTCGCCACCGACTGGTTCGCCGTGTACGTGGAGACGCCGCACGAGGCGGCCGACCGGATCGACGCCGAGTCGCAGCGGCACCTGCTCGACAACCTGGAGCGGGCGCGCGAGCTGGGCGCCGAGGTGGTCCGGCTCAAGGGGCGGGATCCGGCCGCCACCCTGCTCGACTTCGCCCGCTCCCACCGGGTCAGCGACGTCATGGTGGGGCGCTCGCGGCAGACCTGGTGGCGGCGCGCCCTGGGGCGGGCGGTGCCGCAGCGGCTGGTCGACGAGGCGGCCGACCTCGACGTGCACATCGTGGCCCTCGACGTCGAGGAGGAGCGGCCGTGACGCTGCGGGCCAAGCTGCTGGGCGCCCAGGCGGTGCTGGCGGCGGCGCTGGCGGTGGTCGGCGTCATCGCCATCGGCAGCGTGCGGACGGTGGGCCAGGCCACCGACGGCATCCTGCGGGACAACTACCGGAGCGTGCTGGCGGCCCAGCGGATGATGGAGGCGGCCGAGCGGCTGGACCACGCCGCCCTGGTCCGGGTGGCGGGGCGGCGCGACCCCGAGCGGGAGGCGATCCGGGCCGACCTGGCCACCTTCGAGGCCGAGCTGGGCGTCCAGGAGGGGAACGTCACCGAGCGGGGCGAGGCGGAGGTGACCGCCGTCCTGCGCCGGGCCTGGGACGGGTACCGGGAGGCCTACCGGCGCTTCCAGCCGCTGGCCGACCCGGCCGCGCGGGCGGGGGCCTACTTCGCGGCGCTGGAGCCGGCCTTTCGCGAGGTCGAGGCCCGGGCCCAGCAGGTGCTCGACCTCAACCAGGACGCCATGGTGCGGCGCAGCGAGCGGGCCCGCGCCCAGGCCGGCCGGCTCATCGCGCTGGTCATCGCCGCCACCCTGGCCGGCCTGCTGGCCGGCACGCTGCTCGCGTCCGGCCTGACCGCGCGCATCGTCCGCCCCGTCACGGTGCTGGCGCTGGCGGCGCAGCGCATCGCCCAGGGGGACCTCTCGGCGCGGGCGCGGGTGGCCGGGAAGGACGAGATCGCGGCGCTGGCCGGCGAGTTCAACGCCATGGCCGATCGGCTGGCCGAGTACCGGCGCAGCAGCCTGGGCGAGCTCCTCCAGGCGCAGCAGGCGGCGCAGGCGACCATCGACGGCCTGCCCGACCCGGTGCTCATCCTGGACGTGGCGGGCCACCTGCAGAACGTGAACGGGGCGGCCGAGGCGCTGCTGCGCATCGGCGCATCCAGCCCGTCGAGCGAGCCGCTGGCGGCGCTCGACCCCGCCCTGCGGGCCGCGGTCGAGCAGGTGCGGGCCCACGTGGTGGGCGGCCACGGCCCGTGGCAGCCGCGCGGCTTCGAGGACGCCATCCGCGTCGACGGGCCGGACGGCGCCCGCTGGCTCCTGCCCCGCGCCGCCCCGCTCCACGCCGAGGGCGGCGCGGTGAGCGGGGCGGCGGTGGTGCTGCAGGACGTGACCCGGCTCATGCGGGTGGACGAGCTCAAGAACGACCTGGTGGCCACCGTGGCCCACGAGTTCCGCACGCCGCTCACCTCGCTGCGCATGGCCATCCACCTGTGCGTCGAGGAGGCGGCGGGGCCGGTCACCGACAAGCAGGCCGACCTGCTGGCGGCGGCGCGGCAGGACTGCGAGCGGCTGCAGGGGATCGTGGACGACCTCCTCGATCTCTCGCGCATCCAGGCCGGCCGGGTGGAGCTGCTGCGCCGCCCGGTGCCGCCGCGCTCGCTCCTCGAGGCGGCGGCCGACGCGGCGCGCGACGGCGCCGCGGCCGCCGGC
>JAJYAW010000282.1 GCA_021779335.1 Myxococcales bacterium
CGGGGCGGGGGCCGCGGCGACGGCGACCGCGGCGCGAGGCGCGGCGGCGGCGGCGGGAGGAGCGGCCAGGAGGGCGGCGGCGAGGACGGCGATGGAAGCGGACACGAATGACCCCTTTCGTACCCGCAGTGCAGGGCGGGCGTGGACCCTCTATAGCCCACGCCCGCCCGCATGTCAGCGCCGTGCTTCGGGCCGGCGGCCCGCGCGCCGGCGCGCTACTTGGCGGCCGGGGCCGGGGCGCGCAGGTCGAAGTCCACGTCGAGCTGGACCGTCCAGAGCATGCTCGCGCCGCCCGGCTGCGTCCCCTTGTCGAGGAAGAAGACGGGGCCGGTGAGGACGTCGATGGCCGGGGTGAAGTAGAAGCCGAGCCCGGCGCCGACCGCGCCGAAGGCGTTCTTCCCGGTCATGGCGTCGGCCAGGACCACGATCTTGTCGAGGCCGGGCAGCTTCACCGGGATGTCCGGGCTGGTGTACGCGACCATGGCCCCGGTCCGCTGCTTGGCCCCGGTGGAGGAGAGGAGCAGCTTGTCGTTCAGGCCGTAGTAGGCGCCCACGGCCAGGTTGCCCAGGCCGCCGAAGGTCTTCGCGACCGTGGCGTGGACCAGGTACAGGTCGTTGACGTCCTTCTCGAAGCCGACGTTCTGCACGCCGAGCGACAGGCCGGGCGCCAGCTCGCCCAGCGCCCCCTCGGGCACCACCAGCTTGGCGTTGAGCAGGAAGCCGTTCTTGGTCTTGCCCGGGTAGAGGAGGTCGAAGCCCACCTCGCCCTGCAGCCTCTCCCAGGGGAGGACGCCGATGGTGATGCCGGTGTCGATGGGGTAGGCCCCCGGCTCGCCGAAGTAGGTGTCGTAGGTGAGGTGCGGGACCAGGTACGGCTGCACGTAGGTGGTGGCCGGCGTCCAGAAGTCGGTGGACGGCGTCGCCTGCGCTGCGGACGCGGCGGTGAGGGCCAGGGCGAGCGCGACGGCCTTGAGAGCCTGCTTCATCGGGGACGTCCTCCAGGGGTGCGTGAGTGGGTGCGGACGACCGGGGCCTCCGTGGCCTCCGTGCCCGCCCCGACCGGAGCCAGTGCAGCCTCCGTGCCCGCCCTGGAGCTCGCGTCTGGCGGCCCTTTCCCGCGCCGGGCCCGCGTCGCTGACCGCGCGGCCCGCAGCCGGCTGCCCGGCCTCCGGGCAGCCCGGCGCCCCTCACTGCCGGGAAATGGAGCGGGGCCGGCCACCTCCCGGCGACCGGCCCCGCGGGACCCGGTGCGGCTCGCGCCGCGGCGCGGCGCAGCGCGTCTAGACCTTCGTCGACACCGCCTTGAGGCTCTCCTCGAGCCGGGCCAGGAAGGTGTCGAGCTGCGGGTAGCTGATGGTGAGCGACGGCTCGATGCGCAGCACGCGGGCGTTGATGTAGGTGCCCGAGATGAGGATCTGCCGGGCGAAGAGCTCGGTGGCGACCTTGTAGCCGAGGTCGTTGTCCATGAACTCCATGCCCAGCATGAGGCCGCGGCCGCGGGCCAGCTTGAGGACCTTGGGGTACCTGGCGGCCAGCGCGTTGATGTGCTTCAGGAGGTACTCGCCCTTCTCGGCGGCCGCCTGGAGCAGGTCCTCCTCCAGCAGCACGTGGATGGTGGCGATGGCCGCGGCGCAGGCGAGCGGGTTGCCGCCGAAGGTGGTGGTGTGGAGGAAGGGGTTGTCGATGAACTTCTGCCAGGTCTTCTGGGTGCCCACCACCGCGCCGATGGGCATGACGCCGCCGCCGAAGCCCTTGCCGAGCGCCATCAGGTCCGGCGTCACGCCGTCGTGGTCGCAGGCGCACATCTTGCCGGTGCGGCCCATGCCCGACTGGACCTCGTCGAAGATGAGCATGGCGCCGTACTGGTCGCACAGGTCGCGCGCCGCCTGGAGGTAGCCGGGGGGCGCCACCACGATGCCGCCCTCGCCCTGGATGGGCTCGATGACCACGGCGGCCACCCGGTCCCCCGTGAAGTCGCCGCTCTTCAGGACCATGGCCAGCGAGTCCACGTCGCCGAAGGGCACGTGCATCCAGTTGAGCAGCGGCAGGAACTGCTCGCGGAAGAAGGCCTTGGAGGTGCCGCCCAGGGCGCCCAGCGTCTTGCCGTGGAAGGCGCCGATGGTGCCCACCAGCTTGCGCCGGCCGGTGGTGAGCATGGCCATCTTGAGGCAGCCCTCCACCGACTCGGTGCCGGAGTTGGAGAAGAAGGAGAAGTTCAGGTCGCCCGGCGTGATCTGCGAGACCAGCTTGGCGAGGTAGGTGCGCAGCGGGTCGATGAGCTCCTGCGAGTGGATGGCCTGCTTCTGCAGCTGGTCGGTGACGGCCTTGAGCACCTTGGGGTGGCGGTGGCCCACCACGTAGATGCCGAAGCCGCCCAGCATGTCGATGAACTCCTTGCCGTTGACGTCGCGGAAGACGGCGCCCTCGTCCTCCCACTCCACCGCCGTGTAGTCGGTGGAGACCGACTTGCGGTACTGCAGGAAGCCGGCGTTGACGTGCTCGTTCCAGAACTCGACCGACTCCTTGATGACCTTCTTCCGCTCGTCGGGCGAGAGGGTCTTCTTGGAGATGAGGTCCATCACCTCGTTGGACTGCGCCAGCGCGCCCTTCAGGTCCTGGGCCATGGTGACTCCTTCGTGCTGCGGGGGATGTGGGGTGGGGCGAAGCGAGGCGCGCCCGGCGCCGCTCCCGGTCGGGGCGGCGGGGCGCGAGGCGGTCCGTCAGGGGACCGGCGGCGGCTGGGCGGAGAGGTTCGGGGTCACGTCAGCACCGCGCGCACGCTCTCGCGAAACACCGCGGTGTGCAAGTCCACGTCGGCCGCCGTGGTGGCCGGGCACATGAGCGCCATGTTGTGGAAGGGGGTCAGGAGCACGCCGCGGTTGAGCGCCGCCAGGTGCATGTAGCGATCGAGCTCCGCGTCGACCGCCGCGGCCGCCTCGCCGCCGTTGCGCGGCGCCTCGGCGCGGAACCAGTACTCGGCGCGCGCCCCCAGCCGCTTCACGATCCAGGGCAGCCCGAGCTCGGCGATGACCTGCTCCACCCCCGCGGCGAAGCGCTCGGCCAGCGGGATCATCCGGCCGTAGGCCTCCTCGGTCAGCACCTCGGCCAGGGTGGCGCGCATGGCCGCCAGCGCCAGCGCGTTGCCCGCCAGGGTGCCGCCGATGCCGCCGGTGTCGCAGAGCTCCACCGAGGTCTGCGCCCGCCAGCGGCGCGCCACCTCGGCGGTGAAGCCGTAGACCGCGGCCGGCACGCCCGAGGCGAGGGGCTTGCCCACCGTGACGAAGTCCGGATCCAGCCCCCAGGCGCGGGTGGCGCCGCCCGGCCCGGCCGAGAGCGTGTGGGTCTCGTCGTTGACGAGGAGCGTGCCGTGCCGGCGGGTGAGCGCCCGCAGCGCGGCGTGGAAGCCGGGCTCCGGCAGCACGATGCCGATGTTGGTCATGGCCGGCTCGGCCAGGACGCAGGCCACGTCGCCGTGCGCCAGCTCCCGCTCCAGCGCCGCCACGTCGTTGAACTCCACCACCCGGGTGGTCAGCGCCGGGTCGACCGGCGGCCCCACGTTGCCGGCGCGCGGCCCCACCGTGCCGTCGGGGCGCAGGGTCGCGAAGGTCTCGTCGACGGTGCCGTGGTAGCACCAGTTGAAGACCAGGATCTTCGGCCGGCCGGTGATCTGGCGGGCCAGGCGGATGACGAAGCGGTTGGCGTCGGTGGCCGTCATGGCCGCCTGCCAGAAGGGCAGGCCGAAGCGGCGCGCCAGCTCGGCGGAGACCGCCAGCGAGTCCTCGGTGGGCAGCATGAAGGTGAGCCCGCGGTCCAGCTGGGCCTTGATGGCCGCCACCGCCGCGGGCGGCGCGTGACCCGTCATGGCGCCGGTGTCGCCCAGGCAGAGGTCGACGTAGGTCTTGCCGTCGACGTCGGTGAAGCGCGCCCCCTCCGCGCGCTCCACGAAGAGCGGGAAGGCGCCGGCCCAGCGGGTCATCCAGCTCATGGGCACGCCGTCGTGCAGGTGCGCCTTGGCCCGCTCGAAGAGCGCGCGGGAGCGCGGGTGCGCCGCCGTGAACTCGGCGAGCTCCGCGGCGATGGCGGCGGCCAGCCGGCGTCGGTCGATGGTCCTCATGGGTGCTGCCCTTTCCGCCTTCGGGCTCGTGCCCCTCCCTGGGGCCACGCCGCTGGGCCGCCTCCTAGAGCACCGGCTATGCCATCGGAATTCTGGGTAAAAGCGGGCCAGAACACCGTCCGGGGCGCAATCTAATCAAGAGCTTGGAGCATCTTGGAGCACGGTTCGACGGCTGGCAGGATATGCCCATTTGCCTGACTCATGCGTCGAGGCATAGATTCCGCCCATGCTCCGCAGCGAAGACGCGACCCCCGCCCTGGGCGCCTGGCTGGACGACTCGGGCCTCGATGCCGGCTCCATCGCCGGCGCCCTGGTGTTCGGCCCGCGCCGTGGCGTGGCGCTCACCGACGCCGCCGGCGTGGTCCGCTTCGCAGGCGGCCCCGAGGCCGAAGTGGAGCGTGTGATCGTCCTGCATCCCGAAGTGACCGTGGCCGCCCTCGACCTCCTGCGTCTGGGTGATGCCGCCGGCGGTGACGCTCACCCGGGCCCCGATGGCCTCGCGGTTCGTGCGCGAGCAGCCCTCGAGGTCCAGCTCGAGCCAGTTGCCGT
>JAJYAW010000283.1 GCA_021779335.1 Myxococcales bacterium
CGTCGCCCCCCGGGCCGCCCGGCCGCGGCGGCGGGCGGAGGTCGGGCGGCGGCGCGCCCGGCGGGTCGTCCCGGGACCCGTCCTCCGCGCCGAACGAGGCGGCCATGTCGTCCTGCGCCCTGGTCCGGTACCGCTTCCCCATCCGGTCGAGCATCGCCTCGGCGTCGGCGTCCAGCTCCGTGGAGGCCGAGCGGTTGAGGCCGGAGTGCATGCTCATCCGCTGCGCAGAGCTACGGAGGAAGGTGTCGGGGTCGCGCATGGTCTCCGCCAGCTGGCGCGCGGCGGCCGCCTCGGCCGGGTGACCGCGCTCCTCGAGGTTCGCGGCGCGCCGGGCGAGCACGACGCCGGCGCCCTCGTGGTCCCCGCGGCGGACCAGGGCCTCGGCGTCGAGCTGCGCTCGCAGGAGCTGGGCCTGCGCCACGATCCGGTCGAGCTCCGGGTCGGGGCGGTCCTGGGCGAGCGGCGCCTCCACCCGGTCCACCTGGACCGCGTGGGCGAAGGCGCCGGCCGGGTCGCCGCCGGCCACCCGCGCGAAGCTGCCCTCCACCTGGAAGGCGGGCACGGTCGCCGGGTCCGCGCGCGCGGCCAGCTCGACCTCGAGCACCACGTGGCGCTCCTCCTCGGCGAGGAGATCGTCGAGCTCGAGGACCACCGCGCCCGCCTCGACGACCGAGTCCACGTCGGAGAGGACCGAGGCGACGAGGGCGCCGGGGGCCGACACGACGCGCACCCGGATGCCGGTGGCGTAGGTGGAGAGCAGGCCTCCCAGCTCGCTCCCGAAGGCGCGCATGGCGTCCCCGGGCGTCTCGATGAAGGCGTAGTTGCCGCCGCCGCGCCGGGCGAGGTCGGAGAGCAGCTCCTGGTCGGCGTCGCGGCCGTAGCCGAAGGCCGAGAGCGTGGCGCGGCCGCGGTGGGCGTCGAGCAGCGGCAGGAGCTGCTCGGAGGTGGTGGCGACGCCCCGGTTGGCGCGGCCGTCGGTGAAGAGGATGACCCGCACCAGCATGCCCTCGGGCAGGCCGGGAGCGTTGGCGAGGCCGAGCCCCTCCAGCATGCCGCCGGAGAGGTCGGTCTGGGAGGTGGCCGCCAGGTCGCCGAGCCGCAGCGCCAGCTGGGCCTTCGCCGCGGGGGTCATCTCGACCGCCGGGGAGACCACGCGGGCGGTGGTGGAGAAGGCCACCGCGCCGCAGCGGTCGCCCGCCGCCAGGTGGTCCACCAGCCTCTGCACCGACCGCCTGGCCCGGAAGAGCTTCTCCCCCTGCATCGAGCCGGAGGTGTCGAGGACCGGGATGACGCAGACCGGCGGCCGACTCGCCGCCGCGTCGACGGGGGGCGCGGTGAGCGAGAGGACGAGGTGCGTGGCGGCGGACCGGTCGAAGCGGAGGGACTCGTGGGCGAGGCGGGCGGTGGTCTTCATGCGCCCGACCGTACGAGCGCCACGGACACGGCGCGCCCGGCGAGGTGGCGGGGCCGGTCAGCCGGGGAGGACCTCCAGGAGACCCCACGCGTCGCCGACCAGCGCCCGCGAGGGCCCGAGGCGCAGCTGCCGCAGGTCGAGCCGCCCCGGGCCGAAGCGCACGCGGTCGAGCGCGTCGGCGTCCTTGAGCACCTGGAAGACCAGGAGGCCCGCCCCGGGATCGTCCAGCCGCGCGGCGGACTCCTCGCCGTACCGGTCCTCCGTGCAGTGGAAGGAGACCGCGTGGAGCGCCGCCTCGACGACGCGCCCCTCGAGGCCGCGGTGGAGCCCCAGGCCGATCGCCTTGCCCGCGCTCTTGCCGCCGTGGAGGTGGTCGCCGCCGTCGTGGGTGCGGCCGATGTCGTGCCAGAGGGCCGCGCGGAGGACGGCCTCCCGCTGCCAGGGCTCGACGCCGAGCCGGTCGGAGAGGGTGAGGGCGAGCGCCGTGACGCGGCGGGTGTGGCCGACGCCGTGGATGCTCTCCGAGGCGTCGCGCCCGTCGGGCCGGAGGAACCAGGCGCGGCCCGGGGATGGGATGTCGTCGAGGGGGAGAGCCATGGCGCGAGAACCATCCTCCTCCCTGGACGGACCGAGGATCTCCGAAGGCGGCGAACCTCGCCACCCGGCCCCGGGGCCGCCGGCGCCCATTGCCTACGCGGACTCGCGCTTCATCGTCCCGCCGCAGGCGGGGCAGCGCCGGGTGTAGGACGGCGCGTAGGTGACGTACTCGACGTGTCCGCAGGTGGCGCTCATGCACACGTACATCCACTTCACGTTCGACATGGCCTTCCTCGCTCGTGAGACCTCGAAGGAGGAGACGCCAGCTGGAGCTCCCGCGTCCGCGGTTCAGAGCAGGCGCCACTCCGCCTCGAGCTCGGCCACCAGCACCGCCACCTCCCGCCGGGCCCGGTCGGCCAGCCCCTGCGCCTTGGTGCGCTGGCAGCCGAGGTCGGCGGCGATGGCCTCCAGCGTCGCTCCCCGGAGGTGCAGGCTGAGCGCCCGCGCCTCCTCGGGCGCGAGCCTCACCTCGAGCCCGCGCGCCACCCGGGCGGCGTGCTCCGCGTGCTCCGCGCTCCGGGCCGGACCGTCGCCCACGTCGGCGAGGAGCCAGCCCTCGTCCCCTTCCAGCGAGGTGGTCGGCTCGTAGGCGCGCAGCAGGAAGCAGGCGATGGCGTAGGGGCGACGCGGCGGGCCATCGGGCAACGCCAGGGCCCAGGAGACCGCCGCGGCGACCGCCTGCCTCGAGAGCCGGGAGCCCTGCCGGATCGCCACCGGCGCCGCGGCCGACGCGGGCGCCTGCTGCTTCAGGATCTTCCCGACGAGCTGGGCGAGGGCCCGCTTCCGATCCCGGTCGGGGTCGAGATCCAGGGCGGCGCGCACGGCCATCTTCCGGAGCTTGCCCTTGAGCCGCGCCTCCTCCAGCTGGAGGAGCTGGCTCCAGGCGAGCGGCGAGCGCTGCCGCAGGCGGAGGAGCCGCTCGAAGAGGGTCCCGAGGACGTCGCCGACCAGATTGTCGTCGGGGCGAACGGACATCCGGGGCCGGCTCAACGCCGAGGCGACCAGGCGGAGCCAGGCCTCGAGCGTCCCGGCCGGGCGACCGGCGTCCATCGCCGCGAGCGCCTCGCGGAACTGGTGGATGTGGGTGAGGTTTGACCTGTCGTTCATGGCGAGCACCACCCCTGTGCCCAGGTTGTCCATCGGGCACGGACATGCCGGGCCCCGCGGGGCTGGCGACCCCCTTCGAGAGGGATGACGCGCGCGCCGGCTGCCTCCCCGCGACGGCCGCCGCCCTCGATGGCGTCATGGAGGGTGTGCAGAACGACCTCCAGGGATCGCCTCGGCGAGCCCGCCGCCAGCCCCCGTCCCTCCAGCTGCTGACCGGCCCCCTCCGGCTGCTGGCCCAGCGCTACGCCCGCAACCTCCTCGTCGGCACGGATCTGGGGACGCTCCGGGCCGACGGCGGCGGGATGTCGGTCGAGGCGCGGCCCCTCGCCCGCGAGGTGGTCGCGGCCGCGGGCCTCCACGGACCGGACGACGATCCCGACTTCGCCAGGGATCTGGCCCGGCTCGTCCGGGAGTCCACCGGCCCGCACCCGGTCCTCGTGAAGGGGAGCCCGCTCGAGCGGAACGTCGCCGCCGTCATGCGGGCCGCCGCGCTCGGGCGGGTCGAGGGCGCGGTCCTCCAGTTCCTTGCCACCATCCACCTGGCCAAGGGGCTGGAGCCGCTCACCGACATGCTGGGGCCCCTCACCCACGGCGCGGCCGCCGGGGTGGTGGCGGTGGCCACCGGCCTGCCCCGGCGCGAGGTGGCGGCCGCCCTGGAGTCGCGCGGTCGGCTCGCCGGCTCGGGCCTCGTCTCCATCGAGCCCCAGCCCGGGACCGTCGAGCAGAAGTTCAGCCTCGACCTGCGCCTGCGCGAGCTGCTGAGCGAGCCGGGCCTCACGGTTCCCCGGGTCCGGCAGGCGTTCCTGCCCCGGGCCGCCCCGCCCACGCTCACGCCGGAGGACTTCGGCCACGTGGCGCAGGCGGTCAGGCGGGCCGCGAGCCTCCTCTCGGCCGCGCTGGCCCGCCGGGAGCGCGGCATCAACCTCCTGCTCCACGGCCCGACCGGCACCGGCAAGTCGGAGCTGTCGCGGGTGCTGGCGCGCATGGTCCGCGCCCCCCTCCACGCGGCGGGCACGGTGGGCCCCGGCGGCTGCACCCCCTCGCCGCCCGAGCGGCTCTCCTCCCTGCTCCTCGGCCAGCAGCTCCTCGCCCGCACCCGGGCGCTCGTCCTCTTCGACGAGGTCGAGGACCTCTTCGAGGTGACCGGGCCGCGGGTGCGCGGGTGGGCCGCCGCCCGGATGTCCAAGGCCTGGTTCAACGAGCTGCTGGAGCGGAACGCCGTCCCGACCCTCTGGATCACCAACGATCCCGCCGTGCTCGACCCGGCCTTCCTGCGCCGGTTCTCCATGTCCCTGGCGCTCGGCCCGCTGGACGCCTCGCGCCGCCGGCGGGTACTCGCCCGGACCGGCGCGTCCCGGCGCGGCCTCGGGCCCGTGGAGGAGCTGGCGCTGGCCGCGCGCTTCCCGGTGAGCGCGGCCGAGCTGGCCGGCGCGGTGCGGGTGGCGCGGCTGGTGGGCGGCGGCCGGGTGCAGGCCCCGGTGGTGGAGGAGCTCCTCGACGCCAGCGTGCGGCTCGTCACCGGCGCGCCGCCGCCGCAGGTC
>JAJYAW010000284.1 GCA_021779335.1 Myxococcales bacterium
CCGGGGTGGCCGGCCTGCTGCTGTTCCTGGGCCTGCACCGGTTCGCCCGCCACCGGCTGGGCTTCGCGCAGCTGCGGGGCGAGCTGCGGGGCAATCCCTTCCGACGCGCCGCCGTCGGCGCCGACCCGCAACCACCCAGCTCGGGCGGTGCGGACACCTGCCGCGGCGGTTGCAGTATCCTTTAGCCGGATCCCGCGGCGCCCCGGGTCACGCTGGGCGGCTCGGTCGACTCCTACTTCACGCTGGACCTGACGCACGGGCAGGACATCACCAGCCCGACCGGCGGCGACTCGGCGCCGACCGGCTTCAACCTGAACCGCGCCCGGCTCTCCGCGGTGGCGGACGCGGGGCCGGCCTCCCTGCGGCTCGACGTCGGCTACGGCAAGGCGGGGGTCGCGGCCGGTGACTTCCTGGTCGAGCAGGCCTTCGTCACCATGAAGGTCGGCAAGGTCACCGCCGACGCGGGACGCTTCGCCTCGCCGGCCGGCTTCGAGGTCCTCGAGGCCAGGGAGAACTGGCTCTACTCCAAGGGGCTGCTCTACACCTTCGCCCACCCCCATTCGCACGAGGGGCTGCGCCTCTCGGCGCCGGTCTCGCCCGCGCTGACCCTGAGCGGCATCCTGGCCAACGGCGGCGACCTCAGGAGCAACGACGTCGGCGCGGGGCCCGGCACCGGCTTCACCGGCTCGCCCTACAAGACGCTCATGGTCGGCGGCCACTACGCCACCGAGGCCACCAGGGTGTCGGCCAGCCTCTTCGTCTCCAAGGACCCCATCACCCGCGACGACACCTTCCTGCTCGACGCCGTGTTCACGCAGGGGATGGGCCCGACCGCCGTCAACCTGAGCGGCGACTACGGCCGGCAGGGCAGCGGGAGCTGGTTCGGCCTGGGCGCCTCGGTGCGGCACGAGCTCGCCGAGGACGGCCTGCGCATCATGGGCCGGCTCGAGTACCTCGACGACAAGGACGGCGTGCACGCCGTCGTCTACCCGGGCACCTCGACCTTCGCGTCGCCGGGCCCCTCCACCGTGGTGGTCTCCCTCACCGGCGGCGTCGGGTACCCGGTGGGGCGGAACGCCGAGCTCAAGGCCGAGCTCCGGGCCGATCGCGCCTCGGAGAAGGTGTACGGGCTCAACGGCCCGAGCGATCTCATCGCCACCTTCACGGCCGCCGCCATCGCCTGGTTCTAGCCGGGCCGGCGGCGGCCGCCGCCGGTCAGCCGCAGCGCCAGTAGGCGGTGGCCACCAAGTTGCGCCGCTCCTTCGGCTCCGCCTTGCGCTTCAGGTCGGCGACGGCCCGGTCGCGCTCCGCGTAGCGCTGCGCCTCGGTGGCGCGCAGCTCGTCGAGCTTGCGCCGGTACTCGCGCTCGGCCCGCTCCAGCAGGCCGCGCCGGTCGCGCAGGGAGAGGTCGCTCCGCTCGTGGAGCAGGGCGCGGGCCTTCAGCCAGGCCTGGCGGACCGTCTCCACCGCGTGGCGAGGGGCCAGCAGGGCGTCCTCCACCATGCGGTCCCACCGCTCCCGCGACTCGTCGAAGGCCGCGCCGGAGCGCTCCTGCACCTCGGCCAGCAGCCTGGCGTGCAGCGCCGCCAGCGCCTCCTCCTGCGCGCCGCCGATGGAGGTGGTGGCGCCGCGCGGCCCGCCGTGCGCCTCCTCGGCGGGCAGGACGGCGAACTCGTCGGCCTCGTCCTGCGGCAGGGCGTGGAAGCGCTCGCCGTCGAACCAGAGCACGAGGTGGACAACCCGCTCCTCGGAGACGAGCGAGTCGATGGCGAACTTGTAGGCGAACCACCAGCCCTCGCGGCCGGCCAGCTTGCCGAGGCGCGCCGGCAGCGCGCGGTCCGGGATCTCCAGGAGCGAGACGGCGTCCTGCGGGCGGGCCCGCACCCGGGCGGCCGCCTCCTTGAGCAGCCCGGCCCGCCGGGTGCGGGAGCCGCGGCCGGCCTGGCGCTCGGCCTCCCGCTCCGGCGCGGGCGGCGAGTCCTGGAAGGCCGCCTCGAGCAGCGCCTCCTCGTCGGCGTCGCGCCGCGCCACCGCCTCCTTGGCGGACTGCTCGGACATGCGCAGGCGGCCGCGCACGTCGCCGTCGAAGCGCTCGAAGAGGAGGGCGCGGGCGGCGGTGAGGCGGGCCGTGATGCGCCCGTCCAGCTCGCCGCGCAGCTTGTTGAAGGCCTGGTCGATCTGCTCGCCGGAGCGGCAGGACTGGTAGATGTCGAGGACCCGCTTCTCGAAGTCGATGCCGCTCCCCAGCGCCCCCAGGATCTCGTCGGAGGAGCCGAAGACGCCGTCGAAGAGCGCCAGCTTCTGCGCCAGCAGGTCGTAGAGCCGCGCGTCGGCGGCGTTGGCGCGGTTGAGGAAGTTGAGGACCAGCACGTCGCGCTGCTGGCCGTAGCGGTGGCAGCGGCCGATGCGCTGCTCCACCCGCTGCGGGTTCCAGGGCAGGTCGAAGTTGACCACCAGGTTGCAGAACTGGAGGTTGAGCCCCTCCGCCCCGGCCTCGGTCATGAGCAGGATCTGGGAGCGGCCGCGGAACTCCTCCACCAGGGCGGCGCGCTTCTCGGTGCCGGAGACGTCGCCGGAGAGGCAGGTGACCAGGTAGCCGCGCCCCTCCAGCAGCTTCTTCAGGTAGTCCTGGGTGCGCCGGAACTCCGTGAAGACCACCGCCTTCTCCGGCCAGCCGCAGGCCTGGGCCACGGTGAAGCAGCGGTCCAGGCCGCGCACCAGGGCGTCGCCCTTGGCGTTCCGCTTGATGCCGCGCGCCAGCCGGGCGCACTCGCGGAGCTCCTCGAGCTCGGACGTCATCTGGCGCACCACCGTCGAGGTCCTGGTGCGCGGCGGCGCGTCGTCGTCGAAGAGCTCCTCCAGCTCCTCCGAGAAGCCGTCCAGGTCGAGCGCCAGGTCGGCCTGGGCCGAGCACTCGGCGCCGGCCAGCTTCTGGTCCAGCGAGTCGGCCAGCCGCTCCAGCGTGGCCGAGAGGGCGAACGAGGACGACGCCAGGATCTTCCGGTAGACCAGGATGAAGAGGGCCCGCCGCGCCGGCGGCACGGCGTGGGTGTCCTCGCGGCGCAGGTACTCGGAGACCCGGTCGTAGAGCGCCTGCTCCTCGTCGGAGGGGGCGAAGTCCTCCACGATGGAGCGGCGCGCCGTGTACTTGACGTACTCCCTCACCTGGCGGCGCAGGGTGCGGATGACCACCGGGGCCAGGCGGGCCTTCAGGTCGGCCGCCTTCTCCTCGGTCATCTCGCCGGTGGCGTACTGGAGCCGGAAGGTCTCCTCCGTGCCGAGCAGCGCGTCGTCGATGAAGGCCGCCAGCCCGAGCAGCTCCATCAGGTCGTTCTGCAGCGGCGTGGCGGTGAGCAGGAGCTTGGGGCAGCGGCGCAGCCCGCGGCGCAGCGCCTGGCCCGTCCGGTGATCCTTGCGGTAGGCGTTGCGGAGCCGGTGGGCCTCGTCGATGACCGCCACGTCCCAGGGGACCCGCTCCAGCTCGCCGGCGCGGCCGGCCGCGAACTGGTGGGAGCAGATGACGATGCCGCCGGTGTCGAAGGGGTTGGACCTGATCCCCTGCTTCTCGGCGGCGCGGCAGGTGTCGCCGTCGATGACGTCGGCGTCGAGGCCGAACTTCCCGCGGAGCTCCTCCCGCCACTGGGCCCGCAGCGTGGCCGGCACCAGGATGACGGCGCGCGCCTTCCCCTCGGCGGCGAGCTGGGCCAGCACCAGGCCGGCCTCCACCGTCTTGCCGAGCCCCACCTCGTCGGCCAGCACGGCGCCGCCGGTGGGGAGCGAGGCGAGCGCGAAGGCGGCCGCCTCGATCTGGTGCGGGTTGAGGTCGACGGCGGAGTGGGCCAGCGCCGGGGCCAGGCGCGACGCGCCGCTGCCCGACCGCGCGGTCAGCGTCTCCGCCGCCACGCGCTGGTGGAACTTCGTGAGCGCCGCGGGCTTCTCGCCCGGCGCGCGCGCCAATGCCGACCCCACGCCCATCCGACCCGCCTCCCGACCGACCCCGGGCACCCGCGCTGCGCGCACCGACCACCGCCACCCCACGACCCGTGCAACCGGCCGCCGTGGCTCACCTCCCCGGCCGTCCGGGCGAGGCGGCCGCTCTCGAGGCCGAGCGGGCAATGTAGCAGCATCGGGGAGCGGCGGGAACGGGGAAGAGGGGACGGCACGTCGCGCCATCGCCGGCGCGCCCCGGGGTAGGTGCGCCGGCGCCGAGGTGCACCCGGTCCGGGCCGTGCTGCGGTAGGCTGGCGGCGTGAGGTTCCTCTGCGACCGGTGTGGACGCAGGTTCTCGAGCGCGGCCGAGCCGCAGCCGGGGCTCGTCTATCGGTATCGCTGCCACTGCGGCAACGTCATCCACGTCCAGGTGCCGTCCGGCGGGCCGCCGCCGCCGGTCGCGTCGCCGCCGGCTTCGGGGCCGGCTCCCGGGGCGCCGCCGAGGGCAGGGGTGCGGCCGGGGACGCCAGAGGCCGCTCGCGCCACCGCCCCGGCGGCGCCCGGAGCCCCGCCGACGTCGCCTGCGCTGGACCCCCCCCCCCCCCCCCCCCCCCCCCCCCCCCCGGCCCCGCCCCCCCCCCCCCCCCCCCCCCCCCCCTTTCCCCCCCCCCCCCCGCTTCTCCCCGCTCTCTC
This sequence comes from Myxococcales bacterium, assembly GCA_021779335.1. Lineage (GTDB taxonomy): Bacteria > Myxococcota > Myxococcia > Myxococcales > Anaeromyxobacteraceae > JADKCZ01. The sequence goes on from JAJYAW010000284.1 coordinate 4,624, forward strand.
CGCGCGATCGCACACACAACACCCGCGCGCATGCT
>JAJYAW010000285.1 GCA_021779335.1 Myxococcales bacterium
CTCCAGCGGGGCGGCGCTGCGGGCGAGGTAGGCGTGGCGCAGCACCACCTCGGCCGCGCCCAGGTCGCCCACCGCGCAGAGCGCCAGGTCCTTCAGGATGGAGATCTGCTCCAGCGCGACCCGCAGGATGCCGGCGGCGTCCGCCTCCAGGAAGACGTGCTCCGAGACCAGGCCGAGGAGCGCGGTGTCGGCCTGGTGCTCGGCCAGCTGGACGTTCTCGTCCTGGAGCTGGACCAGCCGCGCCTCCAGCTCCGCGAGGCGGGCCGGTCCGCGATCAGCCGTGGGCGGCATCGAGGTGCGCCTGCAGCAGCCCGGCCAGGAGCGCCGGCTCGTCGAGGGGCACGTAGTGGCCGGCGGTGGGGAGCCGCTCCAGCCGCGCGCCCGGGATGTCGGCCGCCAGCCGCGCCCCGATGGCGGGGCTCAGGTAGGCGTCGGCCATGCCCCAGGCCACCAGGGTGGGCACGCGCAGCCGCCGCAGGTCGGGCGCGATCTCCATGAGGTTGGCGTTGTCGAGGCAGCGGGCGAAGTGGACGAAGGCCTTGCGCCCCTCCACCGTGGCCAGGGGCGAGAGGTACTCGGCCAGCAGCGCCGGCGTGGCCAGTTCCTTGTGGAAGAGGCCGCGCCGCACGATGAAGCGGAGCGCGCCGGCGTCGATGGCGGCCAGCAGGAGCTGCCGGATGATGGGCGTGCGCAGCGCGGTGATGGGCTGGACGGGCCAGTAGTCGTAGCCCACCGGGTTCACCAGGGTGAGGCTGCGCAGCAGCCCGGGCTGGCGCACCGCCACGATCTGGGCGATGCCCCCGCCGAGGTCGTGACCCACCAGGTGGACGCGCCCCAGCCCGAGCGCGGCGCAGAAGCGGCCCACGAGGTCGGCGTGCGCCTTGATGGCGTAGGAGGCGTCGAGCGGCTTGTCGGACCCGCCGCAGCCGAGCAGGTCCACCGCCACCACGTCGTGGCGGCCGGCCGCGGCCAGCCGCTGGAGCACGCCCTCCCAGAGGAAGGAGTGGGTGGTGATGCCGTGGACGAGCAGGACGGGCTCCCCGGCGCCGGCGCGGCGGTAGGCCAGCCGGTGCGGGCCGACCTGGACCTGCTGGAGCGGCGTCTGCGGCGGCGCCAAGGGCTGGGCGGCGGTCATGGCGGGCGAGTCCCCCGCGCGGATGGTACCACGAGCCCGCCGGCGGCCCGCAGCGCCCCCGGCGGTCCGCCCGGCGCACCTTGCCCGCCGCCGGCGCGCGGGTTAGGAGTCCCGGCCGATGCCCGACCTCGCCATCCGCTGCCGCGGCCTCGTCAAGCGCTACCCACCGGCGGTGACGGCGGTGGACGGGCTCGACCTGGAGGTAGCGCGCGGCGAGTGCTTCGGCCTGCTCGGCCCCAACGGCGCCGGCAAGACCACCACCGTGGAGATCCTGGAGGGGCTGCTGGCCCCCAGCGGCGGCGAGGTGGAGGTGCTGGGGCGCCGCTGGGGCGAGGACGCGGCCGGGCTGCGCGAGCGGATCGGCCTGACGCTGCAGGAGACCCACCTCTACGAGAAGCTGACGGCGCGGGAGCTCGTGCAGCTCTTCCGCGCCCTCTACCGGCGCGGACGGGACGTCGACGAGGTCCTCCGGATGGTCTCGCTGGAGGAGAAGGCCTCCAGCTGGTACGAGCGGCTCTCGGGCGGCCAGAAGCAGCGGCTGGCGGTGGCGGTGGCCCTGGTGGGCGATCCCGAGCTGCTCTTCCTCGACGAGCCGACCACCGGCCTGGACCCGCAGTCGCGGCGCCAGCTCTGGGACGTGGTCACCGAGCTCAAGCGGCGGGGCAAGACGGTGCTGCTCACCACCCACTACATGGACGAGGCGGAGCGGCTCTGCGACCGGGTGGCCATCGTGGACCACGGCAAGGTCATCGCGCTCGGCACGCCGCGCGCGCTGGTGGCCGCCCACGTGGGGCAGGAGATCGTGGAGTTCCAGCTGGACGGCGCGGCCGACGGCGACGAGGCGGCCTTCGCGGCGCTGCCGGCGGTGCAGGCGGTGCGGCGGGTGGCCGGCGGCTGGCAGCTCGTCACCGACCAGGTGCACCTGGCCATCCCGGCGCTGCTGGGGTCGCTGACGGCGCGCGGGCAGGCCGCCGTGGCGCTCTCGACCCACCGGGCCACCCTGGAGGACGTCTTCGTGACGCTGACCGGACGGAGGCTGCGTGACTGAGCGGGCCGCCACGCCGCCCCCGGGCCCCGCCCCGGCCCCGGACCGCGCCTCGGGCGAGGGGCCCGGCGCGCTCTGGCTCCTCACGCTGGCGCGGGTGCGGCTCTTCTACCGGGAGCCCTCCACGCTCTTCTGGACCTTCATCTTCCCGGTGCTGCTCACCGTGGCGCTCGGCATCGCCTTCCGCTCGCGCCCGCCGGAGCCGGTGGCCATCGGCGTGGTGGCCGGCCCCGGCGCCGCCGAGGCGCGGAGCGCGCTGACCGGCCAGCCGGACGTCAAGGTGACGGTGCTGGACGAGGCGGCGGCCCGCGCGGCCCTGCGCACCGGCCGGGTGGCCGTGGTGGTGGTGCCGGGGGCGTCGCCGGTGCTCCGCTTCGACCCGACGCGGCCGGAGAGCCGGCTGGCGCGCGTGGTGGCCGACGACCTGCTGGAGCGCGCGGCCGGGCGCCGCGACGTGCTCACGCCGCGCCAGGACACGGTCACCGAGGCCGGCTCGCGCTACGTCGACTTCCTCATCCCGGGGCTGCTCGGCATGAACATCATGTCCACCGGCCTGTGGGGCATCGGCTGGGTCATCGCCGAGCTGCGGCAGAAGAAGCTCCTCAAGCGGCTGGCCGCCACGCCCATGCGCCGCTGGCACTTCCTCTTCTCCTTCGCGGTGGTGCGGCTCCTCTTCCTGGCGGTGGAGGTCCCGTTCCTCATCGGGTTCGGCATGCTGGTCTTCGGCACCCCCTTCCAGGGGTCGGCGCTGGCCCTGGCGCTGCTCGCCCTGCTGGGCGCGGCCGCCTTCTCCGGGCTGGGGCTGCTCATCGCCTCCAGGGCCTCGAACCAGCAGACGGTGGGCGGGCTCATCAACCTGGTGCTGCTGCCCATGATGATCCTCTCCGGCGTCTTCTTCTCGTCGGCCAACTTCCCGGACGTCATGCAGCCGCTGGTGAAGGCGCTGCCGCTGACCGCCCTCAACGAGGGGATGCGGGCGGTCCTCAACGACGGCGCCTCGCTGGCGGCGGTGGCGCCGCAGTGCCTGCTGCTCCTCGGGACGGCGCTGGTCTCCTTCGCCGTGGCGCTCCGGATCTTCCGCTGGAGCTGACGGGGGGCGGGAGGAGGGGACGCCCCACCCGGACCGGGCGGTGACCCGTACCGCGCGGCGGGGAACCGGGGGATAACGCGGGCATGCACGACTGCCTGGCCGTGGTCCTCGGTGGCGGGCGCGGGAGCCGCCTCTTCCCGCTGACGCAGAAGCGGTCCAAGCCGGCCGTCCCCATCGCCGGCAAGTACCGGCTCATCGACATCCCCATCTCCAACTGCCTCAACTCGGGGCTGCGGCGCATCTTCGTGCTGACCCAGTACAACTCGGAGAGCCTCAACACGCACGTCACCCAGACCTACAAGTTCGACGTCTTCAGCGACGCCTTCGTCACCATCCTGGCCGCCGAGCAGACCGAGGAGAACCCCCAGTGGTTCCAGGGGACCGCCGACGCGGTCCGGCAGAGCCAGCACCACCTGCGCGGCCACCGCGGGCGCGAGGTGCTCATCCTCTCCGGCGACCAGCTCTTCCAGATGGACTTCCGGCGCCTCCAGGAGACCCACCGCGCCGCCGCGGCCGACGCCACCGTGGCGGTCATCCCGGTCGGTCGCGAGCAGGCCGGCGCCTTCGGCATCGTCAAGCTCGACGGCGCCGGGCGCATCGTCCACTTCGAGGAGAAGCCGCCGCCGGAGCGGCTCGACGCGCTCGAGTCGGAGGTGCCGGGGCAGGGGCGCGGCTTCCTCGCCTCCATGGGCATCTACCTCTTCGGCCGCGAGGCGCTGGAGCGCTCCATCGCCGACGCCAGCCTGGTGGACTTCGGCCGCCACGTCATCCCGCGCGCCATCCAGGAGCGGCGGGTCCAGGCCCACGTCTTCCGCGGCTACTGGGAGGACGTCGGGACCATCGAGTCCTACTTCCACGCCAACCTGGCCCTGACCGACCGCTTCCCGCCCTTCGACTTCTACGACGCCACGCGGCCGGTCTACACGGGGTCGCGCTTCCTGCCGGCCAGCAAGGTGGAGGCCTGCCTGCTCACGAGCTCGCTCATCTCGGAGGGGTGCGTGCTCATGGGCGCCGAGATCGAGCGCTCCGTCATCGGCCTGTGCAGCCGCATCGGGCCCGGGGCGCGGCTCAAGGAGACCCTCATGCTGGGCGCCGACCTCCACGAGACCCTCGAGGAGATCGAGGGCGCGCAGGCGCGAGGCCTCCCCCCGGTGGGCATCGGCGAGGGGTCGCTGGTGCAGCGGGCCATCGTGGACAAGAACGCCCGCATCGGCCGCGGCGTGCGCATCCTCAACGAGGCGGGCGTGCGCGAGGCCGACGGCGCCGGCCACTACGTCCGCGACGGCGTGGTCGTCGTGCCGAAGGACGGCGTCATCCCGGACGGCACGGTCATCTGAGGGCGGCGCGGCGCCCGCGCCGGGGGGCCGCCGCGGCCGCTCACCGGC
>JAJYAW010000286.1 GCA_021779335.1 Myxococcales bacterium
CCCGTTCCACCGGCCGCCGGCCCGCGACGACCTGCTCGGCGAGCTCCTGGCCGGGCTGCGCGGCGCGCTCGGCGGCGCGCCGCTCCTGCTGGCCGACTGCCACCAGGGCGGCCAGCACACGCTGGAGGTGGCCGGCGCGCCCTTGCTGGCGAGCTACCCGGAGGCCGACGCCTGGGTGCGCCACGAGGCGGAGGCCACCGTGCCCCTGCTCCTCGCCGCCCTGGCCCGCGGCGAGCGCCCCGCCGGCGCCCACGCCGGGGCGGAGGCCGACCTGGCCGCGCTGCCGCCGCCGGCCTGGGACCTCGTCGATCTCGCGGCGCGCGACCGCTTCCAGCGCCAGGTCGTCGACGTCCTGGGGCGGCCGGAGTGGCCCTTCCCGCTCGACGAGCGCACGCTGCCGGCCGTCACCTCGCGCGGCTGCCCCTACGACTGCCTCCACTGCACCTCCAACCCGGGCCGGGCGCCGGGGGCGCCGAAGACCCAGCGCCGGCTGCCGGCGGGGCGGGCCGCGGCGCTCCTCGAGGCCCTGGCGCGCCGCCACGGCGCCACCCGGGTCTGGCTCCTCGACGAGCTCCTCAACGCCAGCGCCGGCCACCTCGACGCCGTGCTGGGCGCGGCCGAGCGGCTCGGCCTCCGGCTGGAGATCCCGAACGGCCTGCGCGCCGACCTGCTGCGCGACCAGGACCTGCCGCGGCTGCGCGCCCGGATCAGCACCTTGAGCGTCAGCGCCGAGAGCGGCGTGCAGCGGGTGGTCGACGAGGTGATCGGCAAGCGGCTCGACCTCGGCGCGGTGGAGCGGGTGGCGGCGGGCTGCGCGGCCGCCGGGCTGCCGCTCCTGGTCCACTACCTCGTCGGCCTGCCCGGCGAGACGCCGGAGGAGGTGAACGCCACCCTGGCCCACGCCGCCGGCCTGGAGGAGCGGCACGGCGCGCGCCCCGCCGTGCAGCTCGCCACGCCCCTGCCCGGCAGCCGGCTGGCGCGCCTGGCGCCGGCCGCGGAGCCCCCGGCCGACTTCGGCCCCCGCTTCCAGGCGCGCGCCGACGCCGGCGGCGCCGAGGTCCCGGCCGCGCCGCTGGCCCGCTTCCTGTGGGCCTTCGAGCGGCGGGTCCGGCCCGGCGGGCCGAGGAAGCTCATCCTCAACCTCACCTACCGCTGCAACAACCACTGCGCCTTCTGCGCGGTGGGCAACCGCCCGCGGCGGGACGGCGAGCTCGCGGCCCAGCTCGAGGCCCTGGCGCGCGCCCGGCGCGAGGGGGCCGCGCTCCTGGATCTCGACGGCGGCGAGCCGACGCTCCACGCCGGGCTCTTCGACCTGGTGGCCCGCGCCCGCGCCCTCGGCTACCAGCGCGTCGCCGTCACCACCAACGGCCGGCGCTGCGCCTACGCCCCCTACGCCCGGCGGCTGGCGGGGTGCGGCCTCGACGTGGTGCTGGTGAGCCTGCACGGACCGGACGCCGGCACCCACGACGCGCTGGTCGGCGTCGCGGCGGCCTTCGACCAGACCGTGCAGGGGATCCGCCACCTCGTGGCGGCCGCGCCCCCCGGCCTGGAGCTCGGCGTCAACGCCACGGTGGTGCGCGGCAACCAGGACCGGCTGGAGGCGCTGGCCGCCCTGGTCCACGGCCTGGGCGTGCGGCGGCTCAACCTGCAGTTCCTGACGCCGTTCGGCCGGGCCACCCGCGACCAGGCCCCGGATCCGGAGGTGGCGGCCGCCGCGGTGCGGCGCCTGGCGGCGCGCTTCGGCGGCGCGCTCCGGCTCTCCCTCGTCAACCTGCCGCTCTGCCAGCTCCCCGGGCTGGAGGGGCTGGCGGCGCCCGACCTCGGGAAGCGGCAGCGCCACATGGTCTTCGTCAACGACGAGGAGGTGAACCTGGCCGCCTACCTGGCGGCGCGCCGGGTGCGGCGGCCCGGCTGCGCCCCCTGCCCGTTCGCCTCCTGCTGCGCCGGCTTCTACGAGCTGCCGGAGGCGCCCGAGCCGCCCTGGACCGGCGGGCTCGCGACCTGCTGAGCGGCCCCCTGGGCGGCCCGCGCCACGGCGATCTCGCCGTCGCCGAAGCGGGCCAGGTAGTCGGGGCGAACGCCCGGGCACACCTCGCGGTGGACGCAGCCCTGGCAGGCCGGCACGTGGACGCTGCCGGCGAGCCGGCTGTCGGAGAGGTCGAAGGTGGCCTCCGGGGTGACCACCCGGACGCGGGAGGAGCCGGGGTCCCAGGCGTGGACGTGGTCGGCCCCCAGGAGGCAGCGAGGGACGTAGAGCGCGCGCCCCTCCACGCCGAGAGCGCGCGCGGCCGCCAGCGCCGCCCGGAGCGGCGGCAGCGCCTCGGTGAGCCGCGGCAGCGAGGCCGTCCGGGCCCGGTTCGCGTCGGTCAGCGACACCAGCATCAGGTCGACCTGGCGCACGCCGAGCCCGGCCAGCCAGCGGACCCCTGCCTCGAGGTTGCGCTGCGTCGAGGCCGTCACGATCAGGTCGGCGCGGAGCGGCGCGCCGAGCTCCAGCAGGTTGATCAGCGCCCGCGCCATGAGCGCGTGGCCGCCGGCCCGGCGCACCATCCGGTCGTAGTCCGGCGCGAGGTGGGTGTGGACCGAGACCTCGACGCGGGTCACCCCGGCGTCGAGGAGGCGCGCCGCGTTGGGGCGGTGGGCGAGCAGGAGCCCATTGGTGTGGACCTTGACCTCCTGGAAGCCGAGTCCGCGCGCGGCCCGCACCAGCGGCAGGAGGTCGGGGTGGATGGTGGGCTCCCCGCCTGTGAACGACGCGGCGTCGAAGCCGTCCTGCCGCCCCTGCCGCAAGGCCTCGAGCACCGCCGCCCCCGCCAGGCTGCGCCCCGGTGGACCCCCGACGCAGGTGCAGTAGTCGCACGCCAGGTTGCAGTCGTAACCGAGGACGAAGTCGAGGAGCGGCACGGCGACGACGTTAGCCGCCCGGTGCGGCGCGCCACAAGGCGCGGGGCCGGCGCCGATCGGCGGAGCCGGCGCTCAGGCCCGGCCGGCCACGCTGGCGGAGAGCGCCCAGTTGGCCAGGTGGCGCAGGAGCAGCGCGGCGTCGCGGCCGCCGAGCGCCCTCAGGTGGACCCGGAGGTAGGGTCCGTGGCGCTCGACGGTGCAGGTCGCCACCTCGGCGAAGGCGGCCACCGCCGCCGTCACCGCCTCGGGCCGGTACAGGTCGGCGTGCAGGTCGAGGGGCGCCTCCGCGGCGGCGCCGGGGCCCGTGGCAGCCTCGCTCACCAGGAGCCGTGTGACCCGTGGGACGCGTGGGAGCCGTGGGAGGCGTGCGAGCCGTGCGAGCCGTGGGACCCGTGCGAACCGTGGGAGCCGTGGGACCCGTGCGAACAGTGCTGGGCGACCGTGAAGGTGCCCGCGGCGCCGCGGCCGGGCGTGCGCGTCGTCGCCGGGCTCCCCGCTGGCTTCACGGCGGCGGCGCCTGGGACGGCGCCCGGCGCGGTGCCGCCGGCCGGCTGCCCGGGCTTCGGGAGCGACGCCTCCGCCTCGGCGGGGGAGAAGAAGAGGCCGCCCGCGGCGATCACCAGGCTCGCCACCGAGCTGTGCACCAGGAAGTCGCGCCGGGTGAAGTCGCGCTCGGCGCCGGCCAGGAAGCCGGAGGTCGCGCGGGGAGGCTGCGGCAGAGCGTCCCGCTCGCCGGCGGCGACGATCAAGCTGGTACCCGGATCACGACCCTTGGTATCGCCCATGGAACCCTCCCCGACGTCGTCGAGGCGAGAGATTAGCCGGGGTTGGGCTGGTGGTGCAAGGGAGCGCAGATCACCGGGCCGCCTTCGGGGGGCCTGGTGGCGGCGCCCCGGCGGGCCAGCCGGCCGCCTCGAGCGCCCCGTCGATGACCTCCGCGAAGGCCTCGTTGCCGGCGGCGGTGGGGTGGCCGTCCCCCGGGATGAACAGGGCCGGATCGAAGGTGCGCGGGCCGAGCACGGCGGCGCCCGGGAGGGTCAGCAGGACCTCATCCACCTGCGGCTCCATCGGCGAGTAGCGGAAGAAGAGCAGCCGCGGCGACGGCCCGCGCCGCAGGCGGGCCAGCCGCCCGACCTGCGCCCGGAGGTGGTTGAGCCCGGCCGGCGTGACCTGGCGCTCGAGCAGCGCCAGATCGAAGGCGGCCTGGGCGGCCTCCTCGCCGAGGAGGAGCCTGGCCAGGGAGAAGAGGCCGGGCCGCAGGGACTCCCGGCGGGCCACCTGCGCGTCCCAGCGGGACAGGTCGTTGGGGATGACGAGGGCCATCACGACCACCTCCGGCGCGAGCTCGCGCGCGGCCGCCTCGTAGAGGTCGACGTAGGAGCCCACGTTGTCGCCGGGCACGCCCAGGTTGAGGATCTCCACGGGCGGCCCGCCGCGGCGCGCCAGGCGCCGGCGGAGCGCCGCCGCGAGCGTCCCCTCGGGAGGGACCCCGCTCCCGTAGACGAAGGAGTCGCCGATGAGCGCGAGCCGGTGGACGCCGGGCGCCGGGCGGAGCGTGAAGCCGCGCCCCCGGAACCCCAGCGCGTCCTGGTGGTAGACGAGGCCGCCCCGCAGCGGCGCCGGCTCGACGACGTCGGCGCCGGCGTGGAGGATGAGGCCGCCGAAGCCGGGGCGCGGCGCGCCCCCCACGGCGAGCCGGAGCCCCACGCCGAGCCAGGCGCCCCCCACGGC
>JAJYAW010000287.1 GCA_021779335.1 Myxococcales bacterium
CGGAGCGCCGCGAACTCGAGGACGTTCTGGAGCTCCCGGACGTTGCCCGGCCACGCGTGCGCCTGGAGCCGTGCCATGGCCGCGGGCGCGATCCCCCGCGGCCGCGCCTGGCCGCCGGCGGCCAGCCGGTCGAGCCAGGTCCCGGCCAGCAGCGGCAGGTCCTCGAGGTGCTCCCGCAGCGGCGGCACCCGCAGCGGGAACACCGCCAGCCGGAAGTAGAGGTCGGCACGGAAGCGCCCCTCCTCCACCATCGCCTTCAGGTTCCGGTGGGTGGCGCAGATGAGCCGCACGTCCACCTTGATGGGCGCGGAGTCGCCCACCCGCTCGATCTCCCGCTGCTCGATGACCCGCAGCAGCTTCACCTGCACGGTGGGGGAGACGTCGCCGATCTCGTCGAGCAGGAGCGTGCCGCCGTGCGCCTCCTGGAAGCGGCCGCGCCGGTCCTTCAGCGCGCCGGTGAAGGCCCCCTTGACGTGCCCGAAGAGCTCGCTCTCCAGCAGGTTCTCGTTGAGGGCCGAGCAGGAGACCCGCACGTACGGGCCGGCGGCCCGGCGCGAGCCGCGGTGGATGGCCTCGGCCACGCACTCCTTGCCGGAGCCGCTCTCCCCCAGGACCATCACGGTGGCGCTGGACTGGGCCACGAGCTCGATGGTCCGGTAGAGCTCGGCCATGACCGGGTGGCGCCCCACCAGGCCGCAGAAGTCGGCGTCCGTCCGCGGCGCCGCGGGCAGGTCGCAGCGCGGCTCCTGGCCCACCTCGCCCACGGCGGTGAACGTCTCGAGCGCGCCGACCGGGCTGCCGTCCGGCGCGTAGAGCGGCGCCGCGTTCTTGACGATGCGCAGGAGCCGCCCGTCCTTGGTCTTCAGCGTGCAGGTCTTGGAGCTCTTGCCCTGGGCCGCCAGCCCGCACCGGACCGGCCCGATGCCGCAGGAGCAGCCCTCGACGGCGTCGCCGGCGAGGAGCGAGCAGTCCCCGCCGACCGCCTCCTCCGGCGACCAGCCCGTCATGCGCTCGGCGGCCCTGTTCCAGTAGGTGACCCGCCCCGCGGCGTCGATGGTGAAGACCGCCTCCGGGAGCTCGTCGGCGAGCGCCCGCAGGGCCGCCTCGCTGCCGAGGCCCTGGAAGGGCAGGTGTGGGGCGGAGCCGAGCGGGGGCATGCGGACAGGCAGAGGGAACCACTCCTTGGAGCCGCGTTCAAGCCGCCCGGTTCACGCTGAACGCGCCGCTGAGCGACCGCCGTTCACCGGACCGCGGGTCGGTGAACGGCGGTGGGGCAATACCCCCGACCACCCCTGCTTTGCGCCTGAATTCGCTGCGCGAATTCGCCGCAGGTGCCTGGGTACGGCGCGTGCTCCACGAGGGGCGCTGGCCGGCAACGCTGCGACGATCTGTCCTGCACTCCCCGCCAGGAAAGGAACCGCCACTTGAACACGAAGAGCCTCCTCCTCCCCGCGCTGCTGCTCGCCGCGCTCTCCGCCTGCACCGCCTCCCAGAAGACGTGCGCCGACTTCTGCGGCGCCGGCAACACCTGCAGCGCCGCCGGCCAGTGCGTCCCGCTCGCCTGCACGCCCGCCTGTGGCGCCGGCACCGCCTGCGAGATGGGCGCCTGCGTCCCCGTGGCGGCGGTCACCTGCGCCGCGGCCTACCCCGGCTGCGCCGCCTGCGACACCTCCGGCGCCACGCCGGCCTGGGTCGCGCAGTGCGGCCTCGGCACGACCTGCGGCGCCGGCGACAGCTGCGTGCCGCTCGCCTGCACGCCCGCCTGCGGCGCCGGCACCGCCTGCGAGATGGGCGCCTGCGTCCCCGTGGCGGCGGTCACCTGCGCCGCGGCCTACCCCGGCTGCGCCGCCTGCGACACCTCCGGCGCCACGCCCACGTGGAAGGGCCAGTGCGGCGCCGGCACCACCTGCAGCGCCGGCACCGACACCTGCGTCAGCACCGCCACCTTCCACGCCGGCCTGGGCGCGGCGGGCGGCCCGCTGCACGGCCCCTTCCCGACCGGCTACGCCGTGACCGCCGCCTGCGTCTCCTGCCACCCCGGCCAGGCCGCGGAGGTCATGGCCACCCAGCACTGGACCTGGAGCGGCCCGGCGCCCGACCTGGTGGCCGCCGACCTGGTCACGCCGGTCACCGCCGACGTCGGCAAGGTGAACCTCATCAACAACTTCTGCGTCGGCACGCCCTCCAACGACAAGCGCTGCGACCAGTGCCACGCGGGCTTCGGCGGCGATCCGGACCCGGCCAAGCCGCAGAAGTCGGCGCGCGCCTACGCCTCGGCCGACCCGGTTACCGGCGACTCGTCCATCCCCCTGGAGGACCGCGTCGACTGCCTGGTCTGCCACTCCAACCCGACGGCGGCCTACGCCAAGGACCCGAAGAACTTCGGCAACCCGGTCGCCACCCTCAACCTGGCGGTGGCCGCCCAGGACATCATCAAGCCGACCCGGACCAACTGCGGCGCGTGCCACTTCTACGCCGGCGGCGGCGACAACGTGAAGCTCATGGGCTCCTCGCTCAAGAACCCCACCGAGGCCATCGACGTGCACATGGGGCGCGGCATGGAGTGCCTCGACTGCCACGCCGGCCCGGCGCACACCTTCAAGGGCGGCGGCATCCACACCCCCGGCCACGCCGGCCGCGCCGCCTGCACCGACTGCCACTCCGCCACGCCGCACGACGGCAAGGTCGCCTCCAACGGCGCCGCGCTCGACGGCCACACCGCCAAGATCGCCTGCCAGACCTGCCACATCCCCCGCTTCAGCCGCGGGCAGTTCGGCAAGGTCGACTGGGACTGGTCCTACGCCGGTGACAACACCACCTGCTCCGGCGCGCCCGGCACCTGCGTGGCCGGCGTCATCACCACCAAGGTGAACGACGACGGCACGCCCAACCCCGCCTCGGCAAACGCGGTCACGACCTACGACTACATCAAGGGGCGCTTCGTCTGGCAGAAGAACATCGCCCCGGCCTACCGCTGGTCGAACGGCAAGGGCACCCACGCCCGCATCTCCGACAAGGGCGACATGGCCGGCATGGGGCTCACCACCGCCGACGCCACCCGGCTCTCGCTGGGCGAGCCGGTGGGGTCGGCCACCGACGGGAAGATCGCCCCGTTCAAGCTCATGCGCGGCCGCCAGGCGGTCTTCATTGACGGCGCCATGAGCTACGTCATCAACCCGAACGTCTTCGGCCCGGGCAGCTTCTGGGGCGTGGTCCAGGCGGCCGGCTTCAGCTTCGCCGCCTACGACTTCGACGGCGCCGCGGCGGTCACGCCGGCGCTGGCCTCCTTCGACGCCAACGGGAACGGCTTCATCGATCCCGGCGCCGAGTCGATGGCGGCGCTCTGGGGCAAGGTGCTGGCGGTCGGCGCCGTGGCGGCCGGCCAGGCCAGCGGCGTCACGCAGTTCGGCCGCTACGACGGCGTCAACCCCGGGTACGACTGGCGCTACACCAAGCTCTACATGAACCTGAACCACGAGGTGGCGCCCAAGACCATGGCGCTCGGCGCCAACGGCGCGTGCAACGACTGCCACGGCGCCACGCCGAAGATCCCGCTGTGCGAGCTGTACGCCGGCCGCCCCCTGCCCTGGGGCGTGACCTGCCCGTAGTCGCCGTCCGACGACGCTTCAGCTCGTGCGCCGCGGCGCTGGGGGGCCACCCCCCACGCCGCGGCGCCGTCGTCTGGGGCGGGCGCCTCCGCGCCGCCGGCCGGGTCCGGGCCACGGCGCGGGCCCGCCCCGCCGGAGCGGAGGCCGACGACGCTGCGTCATGGTGACGCAGCCTCCCCTTCCGCCCTTCCGCCCCGAACCGCCCGCCCTAACCTTGGATCTCACCCCTCGCACCCGTTCCCGCACCGACCCGGTCACCGGAGGATCCCATGCTGAAGACGCTGCTCCTCGCCGCCGCCCTCGCCCTGACGCTCGCGCCGCCGGCCTCCGCCCAGGACGACGTCAAGGCCGCCCCCTCCTGCCGGCACTGCGGCATGGACCGGGAGAAGTTCGCCACCTCCAGGATGGTGGTGAACTACGAGGACGGCAGCAGCGCGGGCACCTGCTCCATCCGCTGCACGGCGGTCGAGCTCGCCACCACGCTCGACAAGGCCCCCAGGTCCATCCAGGTCGCCGACCTGCCGACCAAGCAGCTCATCGACGCGGAGAAGGCCTCCTGGGTCGTGGTGGCCGGCAAGCCCGGCGTGATGACCCGCCACGGCAAGTGGGCCTTCGCCGACCGGGCGGCCGCGGAGGCCTATGCCAGGGCGAACGGCGGCGCGGTGGTCTCCTTCGAGGAGGCGATGAAGGCCGCCTACGGGGACCTGTACCAGGACGACGCGATGCTGCGCGAGAAGCGGAAGATGATGCGGCAGAAGGCCATGGAGCACCAGCACATGAACCACGAGGGCATGAAGCAGGACGGCATGAACCACGAAGGCATGAAGCACGACGGCATGGGCCACCCGGGCGCGGAGCAGAAGGCCGCCGAGCCCGCCGCGCCCGTGAAGCCCTGAGGCCGGCGCCCGGCGCCCCCCTCCGACGCCCCGTGCGCCCCGTCCTCCTCGCGGTCGCGCTCCACCTCGCCGCCGCGGCTCCGCTCGACGCGGCGGCGGAGCGCCCCGCGGCCAATCCGCCCGC
>JAJYAW010000288.1 GCA_021779335.1 Myxococcales bacterium
GCGGCCCCGCCGCGAGCGCCACCTCGTAGAGGACGTCGGAGCCGAGGAATGTGAGCGCGGTGACGGTGCCGGGGAGGCTCGCGCTCCCCTCGCCCGCCCCTTCGCCGGCGCGGGAAAGCTGCACGCGCTCCGGCCGGATCGCCACCGTCCCAGTACGGCCCCGCCAAGGCCGGAAAATCCGCCCGAAACGCCGGATGCCGCTTGCGCCATTCATATTCCCGCAGGCCGCGCGGCAGGTCCCGGGGCCGGCCCGCGCCCCGGTCCGCGCGCCTCGACGGCCCGCGCGTTGACGGCCTGGAAGGCCGCGAGGTATTCCGCCCGGATGCCGAGCACCTCGCTCTCCTTCGCCTCCCGCGACGCCCACCGCGCCTGGCTCGCCGGCCAGGCCCGCCTGCCGCGCGGCTTCCGCGCCGGCGCCGCCGCCCTCGAGTTCACCCCCTTCGAGGTGGCCAGGCCGGCCCGCATGAAGCTCACGCTGCTCGCGCTCGACCGGCCCACCGGGGCCTTCGGCCTGGTCTTCACCAGGAACGCCTTCCCCGGCGCGCCGGTGGTCGTGGGGCGGCGGCGGCTCGAGGCGGCGCGGCTCGGGGCGGTGCTGGTCAACAACAAGATCTCCAACGTCTGCGCCCCGGGCGGCGTCGAGGCGGCGGAGCGGCTCTGCGCCGAGGCGGGCCGGGCGCTGGGCCTGGCGCCCGACGAGGTGCTCCCGTCCTCCACCGGGATCATCGGCTGGCGCCTGCCGGTCGACGCCATGGCGGCGGCCCTGCCGGCGGCGGTGGCGGCGCTGCAGGCGGAGACCATCCTGCCGGCGGCCGAGGGCATCATGACCACCGACCTCTACCCCAAGGTGCGGCGCGCCGCGCTGCCGGGGGGCGCCTCCATCGTGGGCATCGCCAAGGGGGCGGGGATGATCGAGCCCAACCTGGCCACCATGCTGGTCTACCTGCTCACCGACGCCGCCGTGCCGCGGGCCGGCCTGCGGGCCGCCCTCTCGGCGGCGGTGGCCGGGAGCTTCAACGCCATCTCCATCGACTCCGACACCTCCACCTCCGACACCGTGGCGCTGCTGGCCTCCGGCGCGGCCGGCCCGGTGGACGCCGCCGCCTTCCAGGCGGCGCTCACGCAGGTGTGCCGCGATCTCGCCGAGGACGTGGTCCGCAACGGCGAGGGGGTGCGCCACGTGCTGCGGGTCCGGGTGTCCGGCGCGCCGGACCGGGCCGCGGCGCTGGCGCTCGGCAAGGCCATCGTCAACTCCCCGCTCCTCAAGACGGCGGTGGCGGGCAACGACCCCAACGTGGGGCGGCTGGTCATGGCGCTCGGCAAGGAGGCGGGGGCGCGCGGCATCCCGCTCGATCCCGCCAGGGCGAGGCTCACCCTGGGCGGCGAGGTCATCGTGGAGGGCGGCCTCTTCCGGCTCGACGCCGAGCGGGAGCGCCGCCTGACGGCCCACCTGGTGGCGGCCGAGCTCTACCCGCAGGCGCCCGCCGCCGACGGCATCACCTTCAGGCCGCCCGTCGACTTCCCGCGCCACGAGCGGTGCGTCGAGATCGCCGCCGAGGTGGGCGCGGGCCCGGGCCAGGCCGAGGTGCTCGGCGCCGACCTGACGCACGAGTACGTGACGGAGAACGCGGACTACCGGTCCTGAGGCGCCGGGCCTACCGCCCGCGCACCGCGCGCACCGCCTTGGCGGCGGCGCTGAAGACGCCCGGGATCTGCGCCTCGGTGAGGCAGGAGAAGGCGATGCGGAGATCGGTCTTGCCGAGCGCGATGGTGCCCACGCCGTGGTCGTCGAGCAGCCGCACCCGCACCGCGTCGGCGTCGGCCCCCTTGAGCCGCAGGCACATGAAGTAGCCGGAGTTGAAGGGGTAGACGTCCCAGCAGTCGGCGTACTCCGGCCGGGCGCACTCCGCCCTGGTCACCTTGGCCCGGCCGCGCAGCGTGGCCACCTTCTCGGCCTGCTGGGGGCGGAAGTCGGGGTCGAGGAGCGCCTTCAGGACCACCGACTGGCCGGGGTTCGAGACGTTGGAGATGTAGGCGCGGATGAGGCCGGCGGTCTTGTCCTCCAGCGCCTTGTAGGCGGCCGCGGTCCCGTTCTTCACGCCGAAGGTGACGAAGCCGACGCGCAGGCCCCAGACGAACTCCTCCTTGGTGGCGCCGTCCACCTTGACGGCGAGGAGGTTGTCCGAGGCCCGGCAGAGCTTGCCGAAGATCGACTCGGTGGCCGAGGCGTCGTCGTAGAACATCCCGTAGTAGGCGTCGTCGACGCAGACCACCAGCCGGGTGCCGGCCTCGGCCTCGGCGGTGAGCGCGGCCACGATGGCGTCGGCCTCGGCGCGGGTGGGGGTGTAGCCCGACGGGTTGTTGGGGAAGTTGAGCGAGACCACCAGCTTGCGCCCGCGGTGCCGCGCCAGCGCCGCCTGGAAGGCCGGCAGGTTGAAGCCGGTGAGCCGCTCGTCGAAGAACGGGAAGTAGTGGAAGACCGCGCCGAGGCGGGTCTCCCAGTTCAGGTTGTAGTTCTCCCAGAGCAGGTCGGCGGTGACCACCGGGTCGCCCGGGTCCAGGAAGAGGTCGCCCACCAGGCCGAGCCCGTGGGTGAGGGCGTTGGTGACCACCGGGGTGGAGAGCGGGTGGTCGCCCAGCGACGGGGTCTCGGCCCGCTGCTTCCTGGCCCAGGCGGCGCGCACCTCCGGCTTGCCGTAGGAGGGGGCGTAGTCGAAGACCTCCGACGGCGTGAGGCCGGTGAAGTACCTCGAGACGCAGGCCAGGTTCATGGGGGCGCCGTTCTCGGTGGCGATGCCCACGGTGGCGTTGGCGGTCCTGGCCTTCTGCTTGGCCTCCGCGCCCTGGGCCAGGATCCCCTTGGCCGGGAAGAAGAAGCGCTTGCCGCGCTCGGCGAGGAGATCGAGCAGGACCGGGCAGTCCTTGGCCAGCGCGTCGTTGGCGGCCTGGGCGAGCGGGTGGAGGAGGGCGGGGCTCATGGTCTGCTCCTGGCGCGGTCGATGGTGGCGGAGAGGAAGGCCGGGAATGGTGGCACGGCCGAGGAGCGGGGTTCAAGCGGAACCGCGGGGCCCGCGGCCGCCGGCGGTGCCCCGCCGGAGCGGCGGCGCCCGGCACGGGCCCGGCCGGCGCCCCGCCGCGCCGATCACCGCGCCGATCACCGCGACAGCCGGTGCGGGCCGTGGTCTGCTCGCCGGCCCACCACCCGGAGGACGCATGGTCTACGTCGGCTTCTCCACGCCGCGCCGCTGGAACCCGCTCTCCGCGCTCATCCGCGCCATGATGCGGTCCAGCGTCAGCCACGCCTGGCTGCTCGTCGAGGACCCCGCCTTCCAGCTCCGGCTGGTGCTGGAGGCCCACACCACCGGCTTCAGGCTCGTCTCCTTCGCCAGGTTCGTGCGCGACAACAGGGTGGTGGCGCTGGTGGAGCCGGGGCACCCCATCGATCCCGGCCTCCCGGAGGCGGGCGGCTGGCTCGGCGACCAGTTCGACGTGCTCGGCCTCTTCGGCATCTTCCTCGCGCTGGTGGGCCGGTGGTTCAGCCGGAAGCGCTGGAAGAACCCCTTCACCTCCACGCACGCGCTCTTCTGCTCGGAGGCGGTGGTGCGGGTGCTCCAGGCGGCCCACTATCCGGGGGCGGAGCGGCTCGAGGACGAGACCACCACGCCTCAGGACCTGCTGGACTTCCTGGGGCGCGGCGAGGGCTGCCGCGTCACCCGGGGCGAGCGGCTCAACCTCTGGACGCACCTCAGGGCGTCCGGCCGCGCCCGCGCGCCCCGGCCCGCCCGGCCGGTCCCCGCTCCGGTGTAGGCTCGACCCGCTTGGACCCGGCCACCGAGACCCCGACCGCCCCCCCGGGTCCACCCCGCCGGGCCCGCCCCGCGCCCCTCCGCCGGATCCTCCGCCGGATCCTCCGCCGGATCCTCCGCGGCGCCGCGGCGCTCCTCCTCCTCGCGGCGCTCCTGGGCGGCGCGGCCTACTGGGCGCTGGGCCGGAGCCTGCCGCTGCTGGACGGCCCGGTCGCGCTGCCCGGCCTGTCGGCGCCGGTGACCGTGACGCGCGACGCGCTGGGGGTGCCCACCGTGCGCGGGTCCACCCGGCTCGACGTGGCCCGGGCCACCGGCTTCCTCCACGCCCAGGACCGGCTCTTCCAGATGGACCTCTTGCGCCGCCGCGCCGCCGGCGAGCTGGCGGAGCTCGTCGGGCCGAGGGCGCTGCCGCTGGACCGGCTGACCCGCCGCCACCGGCTCCGGGCGGTGGCGCGCCGGGCGCTGGCCTCCTTCTCGCCCGCCGAGCAGGCGCTGCTCACCGCCTACGCGGAGGGGGTCGACGCCGGCGTCGCGGCGCTGGCCGCCCGCCCCTTCGAGTACCTGCTGCTCCGCGCCACCCCGGCGCCGTGGCGGCCGGAGGACTCGGTCCTGGTCGTCCTGACCATGTTCATCGAGCTGACCGGCGAGACCGGGAGCCGCGACGCCGAGCTGGCGGCCATCCGCGACGGGCTGCCGGCCCCCTTCCTCGACCTGCTCGAGCCGGTGCGCGGGGAGTGGGACGCGCCGCTCCAGGGCGGCCCCGCCGAGACGCCGCCGCTGCCGGGGCCCGAGGTGCTGGACCTCCGGGTCGCC
>JAJYAW010000289.1 GCA_021779335.1 Myxococcales bacterium
GGGCAGGGCCACGGCCGCCCCGGCCGCCTCGAGCGTCGCGAGCCAGTCGGCGTGCCCCACCGCCACCACCGGCGTCGCGCCGGCCTCGCGGTCGGCCCGGAGCGCCGCCAGCGTCTCGCCGCCGCCGGCCTCCTCGGCCAGCAGCACCACCACGTGCGGCTGGTAGCGCGCCAGCGCCGAGCCGGCCGCGAAGCCGGGCGACGACAGCTCCACCGACCAGCCGCCCTGCGCCACCTGGCGGGCCAGCCCCTCCCGCGCCGGCCCCAGCGCCCCCACCACCAGCGCCCTGCGCCGCTCGGGCGCGGCGCCGGCCAGCTCCCCCGGCAGCGGCATCCCCTGCCGCAGCATGAAGGCCGCCAGCTCCTCCCGCGCGATGCGCCGGTGGCCGCCGGGCGTCCGGTGGCACTTGAGCCGCCGCTCCTTGATCCAGTTGACCACCGTGGGGAGCGAGACCTCGAGCAGCCGCGCCGCCTGGTGGGTCGTGAGGTAGCCGTTCATGGCGGGGCCGAACCTAGCCCCGGCCGCCGCGGCGGGGAACCCCCCGGCCGCGCTGGCGCCTCGGGCCCGGCGTGGTAATGGGTGACGCATGGCCCTCGCCAACTACCTCGTGGCCGCGGCGCAGATGACCTCCACCGCCGACCGGGCCCGCAACCTGGCCACGGCGCTCCGGCTCGTCGAGGAGGCGGCCGACCTCGGCGCCAGGCTGATCGGCCTGCCGGAGAACTTCGCCTTCATGGGGCCGGAGGAGCAGCGGCTGGCCGGCGCCGAGACGCTCGACGGGCCCACCCTCTCCGCCGTCCGCGAGGTGGCGGCGCGGCGCAAGGTCTTCGTGGTGGCGGGCTCCATCGCGGAGAAGGTCTCCGACCCCGGGAAGACCGCCAACACGAGCGCCCTCATCGCCGACGACGGCTCCATCGTGGCGGCCTACCGGAAGATCCACCTCTTCGACGTGAACATCCCCGACGGCGCCCGCTACGCCGAGTCGGAGGTGGTGGTGCCGGGCGAGCTCGCCGTGGTGGCCCCCACCAGCCTGGGGCGCATCGGCCTGACCATCTGCTACGACCTGCGCTTCCCGGAGCTCTACCGGAAGCTGGCCGGCTTCGGGGCGCAGCTCATCACCATCCCGGCCGCCTTCACGCTCTTCACCGGCAAGGACCACTGGGAGGTGCTGGTGCGGGCCCGGGCCATCGAGAACCTGGCCTACGTGGTGGCGCCGGCGCAGGTGGGCCGGCACAGCGCCAACCGGCAGACCTTCGGCAACGCCATGGTGGTGGACCCCTGGGGCGTGGTGCTGGCCCGCTGCGCCGACGGCGAGGGGGTCTGCGTGGCGCCCTTCAGCCGCGCCCGGCTGGAGCGGGTCCGCCAGGAGCTGCCGGCGCTGAAGCACCGCAAGCTGTAGGTCGCCGACGCGCGACCGCACCGCCCGCGGCCGCGCCGCCCAGCGCCGACCGCGCCGCAGCGTCGCCCGGCGCCCCGAGCGCCGCGGTGGCCGCCCTCAGAAGACGAAGAGCAGGCCGAACGTCAGGTCCGTCTTGGTGTTGGAGAGGTCCCAGCTCCTCGTCGGGCTCTTGCCCGACGAGGAGCCGAAGTCGTCGATCTTGGTCTTCTGCAGGTCCACCGTCAGCATCGTGTGCTTGACGCCCGAGTCGGCCTGCTGCTCGCGCGCCAGCATGGGGTCGAGGAAGTCGAGCACCAGCGCCAGCCCGCCGCCGTAGCCGTAGCCGTTGGTGGCGCCGCTCTTGGTGGTCGCGCCGCTCGCGCCGGTGACCCACCAGTTGTAGCGCTGCAGCGAGGCCCGGGCGTACGGCACGAGCGGGATGGAGAGCCGCTCCCAGAGCAGGTCGAGCCGCCAGGTGGCGGTCAGCTCGGTGGGGACCACGCTGAAGGTGGTCCGGTCGCTGGAGGGGAGGCCGCTCACCTCGAAGAGGGCGTGCCCCTTGGCGCTCCAGTAGCCGACCCCCAGGCCGAGCTCGAGGGTGCCGGCGGCGTGCCAGGGCAGCGCCTTGGCCCCGTGGGCCCAGAAGATGGTGGGGCGGCCCGAGCCGAAGTCGGCCTGGTAGGGGCCCGGCGAGCCGGTGAGCCCGGCCTGCGCGTCGATCTTCGGGCGGTAGTTGCCGACCCGGACCTCGAAGGAGCCCGTGCTGGGAACGCCCGGGCCGTCGTCGGCGCGCGCCGGGGAGGCGAGGACGGCGCCGAGCAGCGCCGCGGTGAGGGCGAGGCGTGGCGTCACGAGCGCCTCCGGAAGGTGAGCAGCAGCCCGGCGACCGCCAGGAGCGAGACGAGCCCGGCCGGCCCGCCGGCGCAGCCGCCCTGCTCGGTGCCGCCCTGGGACACGTACTGCCCCCAGAAGTCGCGCGTCGGCTGCGGCGTGCCGAGGACCGGCGGGCTCGAGGGGTCAGAGTCGTTGCCGCCCGACGAGGTGGCGTAGACGCGCACGCCGTAGGCGACGCCGTTCGTGAGGCCGCCCAGCCGCAGCGAGTGGTTGGACGTGGTGCCGGTGACCGAATTGTTGAGGTCGAGGCAGGCCACGGTGAGCGGGCTGGGGATCGCGCCGACGCAGCTCGCCAGGAGCGGGCTCGCCTCGACCCGGTAGCTCGTGGCGGCCACGGTGGAGTCGGTGCCGTCGGCCCAGGACACGTTGAGCGCCGAGTCGCCGGGGGACGCCCCCACGCCCACCGGGATGGAGGGCGCGCCGAGCTGGACGGTCACGGTGGCCGAGACCGAGGTGCTGACGCTGCCGCCGTTGAGGAGCTGGACGCAGAGCGTGATGGTCTGGTCGGTGGTGGCGGTGCAGGAGGCGCCGGAGTGGGTGACGAGATCGCTCAGGTGGAGCGTGTCGGTCGTGCCGGCCGGGTAGGAGCCGGTGGGGAGCGTGGCCTGGATGGTCGCCGTGTTGACGACGTTGGCCTGGGCGGGGGCCGTGCTGCAGCCGCCGCTCGTGAGCGCCACCACCTGGTAGGTCCAGCCGGTCCCGAGGACGCTCCCGGACGGCGGCGCCACCGTCCAGGAGAGCGAGAGGGCCGGGTCGTTCGCGTTCCCGGCGGCGACGCACGCCGCCTTCCCGAAGGGACCCGGCGGGCTGACGGTGAGGCTGACGGTCTGGGCCCACCCGGCGGCGGGGGCCAGGAGGGCGGCGACGAGCAGGGCTCTGCGGAGCATGGCGCAGCCATTGTGCAAGGCCAGCGCCACGCAAGCAACACTTGAACCGGTCGACATCCCTGAGGGTTTCCAGCGGCCGGCCGCGCCCGCCCGGCCCGCCCTGCCATTCTGGCAAAGGAGCCGCCGGCCGCGCCGCGTCTCCTGCCAAACTGTCAGGCCGCCAGGCCGCCGCTCGCGCCGCCTTCGCGCGGCCCTCAGGCCACCGGCCGCCGCGCCGCCAGCAGCTCGGCGAGCTGCACCAGGTTGGTGGCGCCGCCCTTGCGCAGGTTGTCGATGGAGAGGAAGAGCGCCAGGCCGTTGGGCAGCGCCGCGTCGGCGCGCAGCCGCCCCACCAGCACCGAGTCGTCGTTCACCGCCAGCATGGGCATGGGGTAGATCCCCTCCCCCGGCTGGTCCAGCACCTTCACCGAGGGCGCGGCCCGCAGCGCGGCGCGGGCCTCCTCGACCGCGAGCGGCCGGGCCAGGCCGAGGTGGAGCGCGGCGGCGTGGCCGTAGAAGACCGGCACCCGCACCGCGGTGGCGCTCATGGGCAGCCCGGGCAGGCCGAGCAGCCGGCGCGTCTCGCGGGCCAGGCCGGCCTCCTCGGCCGACACGCCGTCCGCGCCGACCTCGCCCACCTGCGGCACCAGGTTGAAGGCGATGCGGTGGCGGATGCGGGTGGGCGGCTGCGGCTCGCGCCCGTTCATGAGGTCGGAGGCCTCGCGCTCCAGCTGCTCCACGCCCCGCAGCCCGGCGCCCGAGACGCACTGGTAGGTGACGCAGACGGCCTGCGTCAGGCCGGCGGCCGCCTGCAGCGGCTTCAGCACGAGCGCGAGGGCGATGGCCAGCGAGCCCGGGTTGGCCACCAGGCCGCCGGCGGCGAGGTCGAGCGCCTCGGGGTTGACCTCCGGCACCACGCTCGGCACCCCCGCCTCGTCGCGGAAGGCGGCCGAGTCGTCCACCACGAGCGCCCCCTCGGCGCGCGCCACCGGCGCCCAGGCGCGGCTCGCCTCGGCGCCGGCGCAGAGGAGCGCGAGGTCGCAGCCGCGGAAGGCGCCCGGGGCCACCGCCTGGACCTTGTGGGGCTCGCCGCGGAAGTCGATCTCCTGCCCGGCCGAGCGGGCCGTGGCGAGGAGCTTCACCTCGGAGAGCGGGACGTCGCGGTCCTCGAGGACCTCGAGGACGGCGCGGCCGGCGGCGCCGGTGGCGCCGAGCAGGGCGATGGAGAAGGGGCGGCTGGGCATGGCGCGCGAAGATACCTCAGCCGAGCAGATCGCGCAGGGCCGGCTCGAGGTCCGGGAAGCGGAAGGCGTACCCGAGCTCCAGCGCCCTGGAGGGCACCACCCGCTGGCTCGCCAGCACCACCTCCGCCAGCTCGCCGAGCGCGAGGCGCAGCGCCAGCGCCGGCGTGGGCAGGAGGCTGGGGCGGCGCAGCACCCGGCCGAGCGCGCGGGCCAGGTCGCGGCTG
>JAJYAW010000011.1 GCA_021779335.1 Myxococcales bacterium
GGGCGACAACATCGGGGTGGAGGTGGAGCTGATCACCCCCGTCGCGATGGAGAAGGAGCTCCGCTTCGCCATCCGCGAGGGTGGGCGCACGGTCGGCTCGGGCGTCGTTTCCGAGATCATCGCGTAATTCTGGTTTCACCACTGGCGAACGGCGGGGCGGTTCCCGTAGCAGCACAGGGCAGGCACCACCCCGCGCCGCGTCACGTGACGGAGAGAAGGCGTTCCGATGGCGACTCAGAAGATTCGGATCCGGCTCAAGGCCTACGACTACAAGCTGCTCGACCAGTCGGCCGGCGAGATCGTCGAGACGGCGAGAAGGACCGGCGCGAAGGTCGCCGGCCCCATCCCGCTGCCGACGCGGATCAACAAGTTCACGGTCCTCCGCAGCCCGCACGTCGACAAGAAGTCGCGTGAGCAGTTCGAGATCCGGACCCACAAGCGGCTCCTCGATATCCTCGAGCCGACGGCCCAGACTCTCGACGCGCTCATGAAGCTCGACCTCTCCGCCGGCGTCGACGTGGAGATCAAGTAGCAGAGGGCACCATGGCAAAGTTCGACGTCTACGACCTCGAGAAGAAGAAGGTGGGCGAGCTTGACCTCGCCGACGCCGTCTTCGCCGGCGAGGTGAACGAGCACCTCTTCTATGAGGTGGTCAAGGCCAAGCTGGCCTCCGACCGCTCGGGCACCCACGCGGTGAAGAACCGTTCCCTCGTCTCCGGCGGCGGCAAGAAGCCCTGGAAGCAGAAGGGCACCGGCCGCGCCCGCCAGGGCTCCACCCGCGCCAGCCAGTGGGTCGGCGGCGGCAAGGCCATGGGGCCCAAGCCCCGCGACTACGCCTACGACGTGCCCCGGAAGGTCCGCAAGGCGGCGCTCCGGTCCGCGCTGGCGCTCCGCGGCAACGGCCAGCAGCTGATCATCGTCGAGAAGTGGGAGCCGAAGGGCCCCAAGACCTCGACGGCGGCCAAGGTGCTCGCCAAGCTCGGCGTGAAGAAGGCGCTGGTGGTCGACGAGGGGGCCAACGTGGCCCTGGCCCGGTCGGTCCGCAACCTGGCGGGCCACGACTTCCTGGCCGTCGAGGGCCTCAACGTCTACGACATCCTCAAGCACGACGCGCTGGTCCTGACCGCCGCGACGGCCAAGAAGCTCGAGGAGGCCCTGTCATGAGCATCGCCATCCAGGACGTCGTCAAGCGCCCGCTCGTCACGGAGAAGTCGGAGCGCAACCGCGAGGCGACCCGCGCGTACGCCTTCGAGGTGCACCGCGACGCCACCAAGATCCAGGTGAAGCAGGCGGTCGAGAAGCTGTTCAACGTCCACGTGCTGGCGGTCCGCACCGCCGTGGCGCGCGGCAAGAACAAGCGGGTCGGCCGCAGCGTGGGCCGCCGGCCCAACTGGAAGAAGGCCTTCGTGACCCTCAAGGAAGGCGACACCATCGCCCTCTTCGAGGGGACCTCGGCCTAACCGGGAGAGATCATGGGCCTCAAGCTCTACAAGCCGACCAGCTCCGCGCGGCGCCACATGTCGGTCTCGGACTTCGCCGAGATCACCAAGGCCAAGCCGGAGAAGAAGCTCACCAAGACCGTCAAGAAGACGGGCGGCCGCAACAACCACGGCCACATCACGACCCGCCACATCGGCGGCGGCCACAAGCGGCGCTACCGCATCATCGACTGGCGGCGCGACAAGGACGGCGTGCCGGCCAAGGTCGCCTCCATCGAGTACGACCCGAACCGCACCGCGCGCCTGGCCCTGCTGGTCTACAAGGACGGCGAGAAGCGCTACATCCTGGCGCCCATCGGCGTGGCCGTCGGCGACCTGCTCACCTCGGGAGAGGCCGCCGACATCCGCCCCGGCAACGCCCTGGCGGTCAAGAACATCCCGCTCGGCACGGTCATCCACGCGGTCGAGGCCCAGCCGGGCTCCGGCGCCAAGATGATCCGGGCCGCCGGCTCCTTCGGCCAGCTCATGGCCAAGGAGAACGGCTACGCCCAGATCCGCATGCCCTCCGGCGAGGTCCGCCAGGTGCAGCTGGACTGCCGGGCCACCGTGGGCCAGCTCTCCAACGTGGAGAGCTCCACGGTCCGCGTCGGCAAGGCCGGCAAGAGCCGCTGGCTGGGCATCCGCCCGACCGTGCGCGGCCTGGCCATGAACCCGGTCGACCACCCGCACGGCGGCGGCGAGGGCAAGTCGGGGCAGGGCAACCCGCACCCGGTCTCGCCCTGGGGCCAGAAGACCAAGGGCCAGAAGACTCGCAACAACCGGCGCACTGACAAGTTCATCGTCTCGCGGCGCAAGCCCGGCGTGCGCAACACGCCGCAGTAACAAGCGGGAAGGGACAACCGAGACATGGCGCGTTCAATCAAGAAGGGCCCGTTCGCCGACAAGCACCTCACCAAGAAGGTCGAGGAGGCGAACAAGTCCAACAAGAAGTCGGTCATCAAGACCTGGTCGCGGCGGAGCACCATCCTGCCGGATTTCGTGGGCCACACCTTCGCCGTGCACAACGGCAGGAAGTTCGTGCCCGTCTTCGTGACCGAGAACATGGTCGGCCACAAGCTCGGCGAGTTCGCCCCGACCCGCACCTTCTCCGGCCACTCGGCGGAGAAGAAGGTCGCGGCCGCGCCGGCGCCGCCGCCCAAGAAGTAGCGAGGATCTCATGGCCGAGACAGAGACCAAGAAGACCGTGAAGCGCGAGCGGCGGGCCCCCCCGCTGCCTCGCTCCCGCAAGAACCGCCCGGCGCCCCCCGCGGCCGGGCCGCACGCCAGCCTCATGTTCCTCCGCCTGGCTCCGCGCAAGGTCCGGCTCGTCGCCGACACCGTCCGCGGGCTCATGGTGGGCGAGGCGCTGGCGATGCTCAAGTACCGGCCCCAGGCGGCGGCCAAGCCGCTCGCCAAGCTGCTCCTCTCCGCGGTCGCCAACGCGGAGAACAAGGGCGGCAAGGTCGACCCGGACGCCCTGGTCATCAAGACGCTCACCGTCGACCAGGGCCCGAAGATGCGCCGGTTCATGCCGCGCGCCATGGGGCGCGCCTACCGGGTCGAGAAGAAGACGAGCCACGTGTACGTGGAACTCGGGACCGTCGGCCGCTAGCGGCCAAGGAGACGAACGTGGGTCAGAAAGTCCATCCCATCGGGTTCCGCCTCGGGGTCATCCGGTCCTGGGACTCCAAGTGGTACGAGGAGCGGAACTACGCCAAGTGGCTGCACGAGGACATCCACCTCCGCGAGTTCGTGAAGGAGAAGCTCGGCGCGGCCGGCATCTCCCGCATCGAGATCGAGCGGGCGGCCAACAAGGTCAAGATCAACGTCCACACCGCCCGGCCGGGCATCGTCATCGGCAAGCGCGGCGCGGGGATCGAGACCGTCAAGAAGGACCTCCAGGCCCTCACGCAGAACGAGGTCTACCTGAACGTCGTCGAGGTCCGGAAGGCCGAGACGGACGCCCAGCTCGTGGCCGAGAACATCGCCACCCAGCTCGAGCGCCGCATCGCCTTCCGCCGCGCCATGAAGAAGGCGGTGCAGACCGCCCTCAAGTTCGGCGCCAAGGGCATCCGCGTCGCCTGCGCCGGCCGGCTCGGCGGCGCCGAGATGGCCCGCTACGAGTGGTACCGCGAGGGGCGGGTGCCGCTCCACACGCTGCGCGCGGACATCGACTACGGCTTCGCCGAGGCCAAGACGACCTACGGCAAGATCGGCTGCAAGGTCTGGATCATGAAGGGCGAGATCCTGCCCCAGACCGCGGCCAACCGCGCCCCCCGCACGGCCGGCCCTCGCGCCGACCGCGCCTAGGGCCGGGGACCAGGACAGGAGACGGACATGCTTCAGCCCGCCCGTACCAAGTACCGCAAGATGATGAAGGGCCGCATGCGGGGCAAGGCGTACCGCGGCTCGGACCTGAACCAGGGCGAGTACGGCCTGCAGGCCACCGAGTGCGGTTACCTGACCGCCCGCCAGATCGAGGCGGCCCGCATCGCCATCACCCGCCACGTCAAGCGCGGCGGCAAGCTCTGGATCCGGATCTTCCCGGACAAGCCCATCACCAAGAAGGCGGCCGAGACCCGCATGGGCACCGGCAAGGGCAACGTGGAGTACTACGTCGCCGTCATCAAGCCGGGCCGCATCCTCTACGAGATGGAGGGCTGCGACGACGCCACCGCCAAGAAGGCGTTCGCGCTGGCGGCCCACAAGCTGCCGGTGTCCACCAAGCTGGTCAAGCGCGGCACGACGCTCTAGGAGATCGAAGGCATGGCGACCGTGAAGGAGCTGCGTGAGCTGTCGAAGGGGGAGCTGCAGGCGCGCGCGAGCGAGCTGAAGCAGACCCTCTTCGAGCTCAAGAACAAGGCGTCGACCGGCGTGCTCGACTCGACCGCCGAGCTCATGAAGACCCGCCGCGAGGTGGCCCGCTGCCTCACCGTGGCGCGCGCCAAGGACCTCGAGGCCAAGGCCTCGAAGGCGAAGGAGTGACGGACATGGAGCGCGGAATCCGCAAGTCCCGTGTCGGCGTGGTGCTCTCGAACAAGATGACCAAGACCGTGGTCGTCAAGGTCGAGCGGCGCGTGCCGGACCGGAAGTACGGGAAGATCGTCAAGAAGGCGGAGAAGTTCAAGGCCCACGACGAGAACCAGGAGTGCCAGCCGGGCGACAAGGTCCGCATGGTCGAGACCCGTCCGATGTCCAAGGACAAGCGCTGGCGCGTGGTCGAGATCGTCGAGAAGGCGCAGGAGGCCTAGCCATGATCCAGATGCAGACGATCCTGGACGTCGCGGACAACTCCGGCGCCAAGAAGGTGATGTGCATCAAGGTGCTGGGCGGCTCCAAGCGCAAGTACGCCTCGCTCGGCGACGTCATCGTGGTCTCGGTGCGCGAGGCCATCCCGCAGGCCAAGGTGAAGAAGGGCGAGGTGGCCCGCGCCGTCATCGTCCGCACCGCCCGCGAGGTGAAGCGCCCGGACGGCAGCTACATCCGCTTCGACGGCAACAGCGCCGTCCTCATCAACAAGGATCTCGAGCCGGTCGGGACCCGCATCTTCGGCCCGGTCGCCCGCGAGCTCCGCGCCCGCAAGTTCATGAAGATCATCAGCCTCGCGCCGGAGGTCCTGTAACCATGCCCGTCATCCGCAAGGGAGACACCGTCAAGGTCATCTCCGGCAAGGAGAAGGGGAAGTCTGGCAAGGTGCTCGAGGTCCTGCGCGAGACCGGCCGGGTCAGGGTCGAGAAGCTCATGACGGTCAAGCGCCACCAGAAGAAGGGGCGCAGCCAGGCCAACCCGGACGGCGGCATCGTCGAGGTGGCCGGCACCATCGCCATCTCGAACGTGATGGTGGTGGCCGCCGACGGCGCCCCGGTGCGCCTGGAGAAGGCCCCGCGAGAGCTCGGCGCCAAGGAGAGGGCCCGCCTGGCGAAGCGCACGGCGGCGAAGTAAGGCAGCTCACCCCGCATCGCCCGGCATCCGCAGGAGCCGGCCGAAGGCAAGGAGAACGACGATGGCAGCAAGGCTCAAGGAGCGGTACCAGAAGGAGCTCCGCCCCGCCCTCATGAAGGAGCTCGGGTTCGGCAACCCGATGCAGGCCCCCCGCCTCGAGAAGATCGTGGTCAACATGGGGCTGGGCGAGGCGATCAGCAACGGCAAGATCATCGACGCCTCGCTGGCGCAGCTCACCATGATCGCCGGCCAGAAGCCGGTCATCACCAAGTCGCGCAAGTCGATCGCGAACTTCAAGCTCCGCCAGGGCCAGAGCATCGGCGTGATGGTGACGCTGCGCGGCGACCGCATGTACGAGTTCTTCGACCGCCTGGTGTCCATCGCGCTGCCCCGCGTCCGCGACTTCAAGGGCGTCTCGCCCAAGGCGTTCGACGGGAAGGGCAACTACACGCTCGGCATCCGCGAGCAGATCATCTTCCCCGAGATCAACTACGACCAGGTCGAGAAGATCAAGGGGATGAACATCACGGTGGTGACGACGGCCCGCGATGACGAGGAGGGCCGTGCCCTCCTGCGGATCCTCGGCATGCCTTTCCGCACCTAAGCCGCAGAGACAGAGACCAGGAGACTCCATGGCCAAGCTTTCCAAGATGGCGCAGGCCAAGCGCAAGCTGAAGTTCAAGGTGCGCCAGTACAACCGGTGCCCGCTGTGTGGCCGGCCCCGCGCCTTCCTCCGCAAGTTCCAGATGTGCCGCATCTGCTTCCGCAAGCGCGCGCTGCAGGGCGAGATCACCGGCGTCATCAAGTCGAGCTGGTAAGGGAGACCGAAGCGATGAGCTTTACCGATCCCATTGGCGACATGCTGACGCGCATCCGCAATGCCTCGTCCGCACGTCACGAGAAGTGCCTGGTCCCGGCCTCGGGCCTGAAGATCCGGCTGGCGGAGGTCCTCAAGTCGGAGGGCTTCATCCAGGACTACGTCCGTCACGAGGACGGCCACCAGGGGGCGATCACCATCGTCCTCCGGTACGGCCCAGACCGTGAGCCGGCCATCAGCGACATCAAGCGGGTCAGCAAGCCCGGCCTGCGTCGCTACGTGGCCAACGACGAGATCCCCCGGGTCCTCAACGGCCTTGGCATCGCCATCCTGTCCACCAGCAAGGGCGTGATGGTCGACCGCGAGGCTCGCAAGCAGAAGGTCGGCGGCGAGCTGATCTGCACCGTCTGGTAAGGGAGCCGCTCATGTCCCGCGTTGGCAAGCAGCCCGTCAAGATTCCCGAGAAGGTCAAGGTCGCCGTGGCCGGCAACCTGGTCAAGATCGAAGGCCCGAAGGGCAAGATGTCCTTCCCCTTCAACCCCGTGGTGAAGGTGGAGGTCGCCGGGGGCGAGGTGAAGGTGACTCGCCCCGACGAGACCCGCCTGGCCAAGGGGCTGCACGGCCTGACCCGCACCCTGGTGAAGAACGCCATGGAGGGCGTCACCAAGGGCTACGATCGCGTGCTGGAGATCAGCGGCGTCGGCTTCAAGGCCGAGCTCAAGGGGAAGGAGATCAACTTCACCCTGGGCTTCTCCCACCCGGTGCTCTTCAAGCTCCCGGAGGGCGTGACCGCCGAGGTCGACCCCAAGCAGACCAAGGTCACCATCCGCGGCGTCGACAAGCACCTCCTCGGCCTCACCGCCGCGAAGATCCGCGCGCTGCGCCCGCCCGAGCCCTACAAGGGCAAGGGGATCAAGTACGCGGAGGAGACCGTCCGCCGCAAGGAAGGCAAGACCGGCGCCGCCTAAGGCCCGCTCTCAACCCACTCATGCGGCGGCCGGGTCGGCGCCACCGCACGGAGGAACACCATGGCTCAGAAGGTCACTTCGCGCGAGAAGCGCAAGGCTCGCATCCGCCGCAAGGTCTCGGGCACGGCGGCTCGTCCCCGGCTCACGGTGTACAAGAGCCTCAAGCACATGTACGCCCAACTCGTCGACGACGTGGCGGGCCAGACGCTGGTCAGCGTCGGCACCACCTCCAAGGCCCTCAAGGGCGAGGTGGGCGACGACGACAAGACCGCGGCTGCCAAGAAGGTCGGCGCGGCGCTGGCCAAGGCCGCCCAGGCCAAGGGGATCACCGCGGTGGTCTTCGATCGGAACGGTTTCGACTACCACGGTCGCGTCGAGGCGGTGGCTGCCGCTGCGCGTGAGGCCGGGCTCCAGTTCTAGGCGCCCGCCAGACAAGGACGAGAACGAATGGCTGCTCCCATCAACGCGAACGAGCTCGAGCTCAACGACCGCGTCGTCCACATCAACCGCGTCGCCAAGGTCGTGAAGGGCGGCCGGCGCTTCAGCTTCTCGGCGCTGGTCGTCGTCGGCGACGGCCAGGGCCACGTCGGCGTGGGCCTCGGCAAGGCGAACGAGGTCCCGGAGGCCATCCGCAAGGGTGGCGACCAGGCCAAGAAGCACCTCTTCAAGGTGCCGCTCGTCGGCACCACCATCCCGCACGAGGTGCTCGGTCACTTCGGCTCGGGCTGGGTGCTGCTCAAGCCGGCCGGGGAGGGCACCGGCGTCATCGCCGGCGGCGCCGTCCGCGCCGTGCTCGAGTCGGCCGGGATCCGCAACGTGCTCACCAAGAGCCAGGGCTCCCGCAACCCGCACAACGTCCTCAAGGCGACCGTCGCCGGGCTGAAGCGGCTCCGCTCCGCGGAAGACACCGCCAAGAAGCGCGGCAAGACCCTCGCCGAGATCCAGGGCTAGGAGCGAGAACCATGGCTGCCATCAAGGTCAAGCTGGTCAAGGGGCTGGCCGGGATCCCGGAGGCGCACCGCCTCACGGTCACCGGCATGGGCCTCAAGAAGACCAACTCCGTGAAGCTCCTGCCCGATACCCCCCAGACCATGGGGATGATCTCCAAGGTGTCCTACCTGGTGGCCTGGGAGCGCGTCGACGCCCCGGCCCCCGCCGGCCGCAAGGCCCGCAAGAAGGCGGCCGCCGTCCGCTCGTAGCGGCGCCGGCCCCGTGCTAGAAGGAGAGCCTTCCATGTCGCTCAGCAAGCTCAAGGTGCCCAAGGGCGCCAAGGCCGTTCGCAAGCGCGTCGGCCGCGGCCAGGCCTCCGGGCTCGGCAAGACCGCCGGTCGCGGCGGAAAGGGCCAGAAGGCCCGCTCCGGCAACATGCGGTTCGAGGGGTTCGAAGGCGGCCAGATGCCGCTGCAGCGCCGCCTCCCGAAGTTCGGCTTCACGAACATCCACCGCCGCGAGTTCGCGGAGGTGAAGGTCGGGGCCCTCGAGGGGCTCACCGGCCTG
Organism: Myxococcales bacterium; assembly: GCA_021779335.1. GTDB lineage: Bacteria > Myxococcota > Myxococcia > Myxococcales > Anaeromyxobacteraceae > JADKCZ01. The sequence continues at coordinate 8,703 of JAJYAW010000011.1, forward strand.
GTCGACACGGCGGCGCTCCGGGCCAACGGCCTGGTGCGCGGCCGGTTCGACGGCGTGGTCCTCCTCGCCGGCGGCGAGCTCACCAGCAAGGTGACGGTCAAGGTCGACCGCGCCACCGCCGGGGCGCGCGCTGCCGTCGAGAAGGCCGGCGGCACGGTGGAGCTCCTGCCGGCCCCGGTGACCATGTACCAGCAGGCCAAGGCCGCGAAGCAGGCCGCCAAGGCCAAGGCGTAGCGCCGGAAGGGCCCGTCCATGGCGAGCGGTCTCACCAACATCTTCCGCGTTCCCGAGCTGCGCAAGCGGCTCGTCTTCTCCCTGGGCATGCTGGCCGTCTACCGGCTGGGCATCTTCGTCACCACGCCCGGGGTGGACCGCAAGGCCATGGGCGAGATCGTGCGCTCCAGCAGCACGCTCGGGCTGCTCAGCTTCTTCTCCGGCGGCGCGCTGGAGCAGCTCTCGATCTTCGCGCTCGGCATCATGCCGTACGTGTCGGCCTCCATCATCCTGCAGCTCCTCGCGGTCGTGGTCCCGTCCCTGGAGAAGCTGCAGAAGGAGGGCGAGCTGGGGCAGCGCAAGATCACGCAGTACACGCGCTACCTGACCATCGTCCTCTCGGCCGTCCAGGGCTACGGCATCGCAGCCTACCTGGAGACGCTCACGACCGGGGCCGGCCTCAAGGTGGTGGCCGAGCCGGGCTGGTCCTTCCGGCTCCTCACCATGATCTCCCTGGCGGCCGGCACCGCCTTCATCATGTGGATGGGCGAGCAGATCACCGAGCGAGGAATCGGCAACGGCATCTCGCTGGTGATCTTCGCGGGCATCGTCGCCCGCGCGCCGGCCGCCGCCTACCAGACCTTCATGGCCTACCGGGCCCCCGGGTCGCAGATGACCGAGCTCGGCCTGCTCATCCTGGCCGTCGTCATGATGGTGGTCATCGGCGCCATCGTCTTCGTGGAGCGCGGCCAGCGCCGCATCCCCATCCAGTACGCCAAGCGGGTGGTCGGCCGGAAGCTCTACGGCGGCCAGTCGACCCACCTGCCGCTCAAGGTCAACACCTCGGGCGTCATCCCGCCCATCTTCGCCAGCTCCCTGCTGCTCTTCCCCACCACGCTGGCCGGCTGGTTCCCGTTCCTCTCGGCGCTGCAGTCGGCGCTGGCCCCCGGCACGCTCATCTACAACACGCTGTACGTGCTGCTCATCGTCTTCTTCGCCTACTTCTACACCGCGGTGACGTTCAACCCGGTCGACGTGGCCGACAACCTGAAGAAGTACGGCGGCTACATCCCGGGCATCCGGCCGGGCAAGAAGACCGCCGACTACATCGACCACGTGCTCTCCCGCATCACCTTCGGTGGGGCGATGTACCTGGCGGCAGTGTGCGTGCTGCCGACCATCATCACCAGCGAGTTCGGAGTCACCTTCTTCTTCGGGGGCACCTCGCTCCTCATCGTGGTGGGCGTGGCCCTCGACACCGTGCAGCAGATCGAGGGGCACCTCATCACCCGCCACTACGAGGGCTTCACCGGTCCTCGCGGCCCCCGCATCCGCGGACGCTCGGTGGCCTCCGGCCAGCCGGTCGGGGCATGATGCCGGTGGCGCCCGCCCCCGGGCGCCCGGCCCGCTCGAGGTGACACGATGATCCTCATCCTGCTCGGCCCGCCGGGCGCGGGGAAGGGCACCCAGGCCAAGCTGCTGGCGGCGGCGCTCGCCGTCCCGCACATCTCCACGGGTGACATGTTCCGCGACCACAAGGCGCGCGGCACCGAGATCGGCAAGCGGGTCCAGGCCATCATGGACGCCGGGGGCCTGGTCACCGACGAGATCACCAACGCCATGGTGGAGGAGCGGCTGGCCCGGGCCGACGTGGCGACGGGCTGCATCCTGGACGGCTACCCGCGCACCGTGGGGCAGGCCGTCTTCCTCGACGGCCTGCTGGCCCGCCTCGGGCGGCCGCTCGGGAAGGTGGTCTCCTACGAGGTCTCCGAGGCGGCCCTGGTGGAGCGCATCGGCGGCCGGCGCAGCTGCGCCAGCTGCGGCGCCGTCTACCACGTGACGCAGCAGCCCCCGCGGCAGGCCGGTCGCTGCGACAAGGACGGCGCGGCGCTGGTCCTCCGCGAGGACGACAAGCCGGAGAACGTCCGCAAGCGGATGCAGGAGTACGCCACCAAGACCGCGCCCCTCAAGGCCTACTACCAGGCCCGCGGGCAGGTGGTCGAGGTGGACGGGCTCGGCGAGCCGGCCGTCATCCTGGCGGCCACCAGGCAGCTGCTGGGCCGCTAGGCCCGGGTCCCCACCGCATGGACGCCCACGCCCGCGAGCGCATCGCCCTCCGCTCTCGCGACGAGATCGCCCGCATCCGCGAGGCGTGCCTGGTGGTCCACGACATCCTCAGGGAGCTGGCCGCAGCGGCCGTCCCGGGTGTCAGCACCGCCGAGCTGGATCGGCTCGCGGAGGCGCGCACGCGGGCGCGCGGCGCGGAGCCGGCCTTCCTCGGCTATCACGGCTACCCCGCCTCGGTGTGCATCTCGGTGAACGAGCAGGTGGTGCACGGCATCCCCTCGCCGCACCGCGTCCTCCGCGAGGGCGACCTCGTCGGGCTCGACTTCGGCGTGGTGCTGGGCGGCTTCTACGGCGACTCGGCCATCACCGTCCCGGTGGGCCGGATCCCGGAGGCGGCGCGCCGGCTCATCGAGGTCACCGAGGGCGCCCTGGCGGCGGCGGTGGCCGCGGCCAGGCCCGAGGGGCGGGTGGGGGACATCGGCGCCGCCGTCCAGGCCCACGTCGAGGCGCGCGGCTTCTCGGTGGTGCGCGATTTCGTGGGCCACGGCATCGGCCGCCGGCTCCACGAGCCGCCCCAGGTCCCGAACTACGGCTCCCCGGGCACCGGCCAGCGGCTCCGGACCGGCATGGTCCTGGCCATCGAGCCGATGGTCAACGCGGGTCGCTTCGAGGTGGAGACCCTCGACGACGGCTGGACCGCCGTGACTCAGGACGGCAGTCTTTCCGCGCACTTCGAGCACACAGTGGCCATCACGGACGACGGCCCGGAGATCCTGACGTTACCCGAGGGTGCCACTGGGGTACCCCCCGGTCGAGGTGGGTAAGAGGAGGCCGCGGCTTCTCGGTGCAGGGCCGTGCTTGCACGAGAAAAAGGCCTGTGTTATAGCGCCCCCTCCGTAAAGCCGCGAGCAGGGGGCGGCTGATCCGGGAAATCCCGGAGAAATTTCGGGCGGCTAGCCTCATTCGGGAGCGCGGTTTGCTCCTGCCGCCGGTCCCGCCGGAAGGCTCGGCGGGGCTTTTCGTCTTTGATGAGTGGTCCAGGGAGGCGTCGGTCATGAAGGTCCGCGCGTCGGTCAAGAAGATTTGCGACAAGTGCAAGGTCATCAAGCGCAAGGGCACCGTGCGGGTCATCTGCCCGGCCAACCCCCGTCACAAGCAGCGCCAAGGCTAGCCCGATCTAGCCCGGCCGAGACTGGAGAACAGACGAATGGCTCGCATCGCCGGCGTCGACCTTCCCCGCGAGAAGCGGATCGAGGTCAGCCTGCAGTACATCTACGGAGTCGGCCGGACCACCGCGCAGCGCATCTGCGAGGCGGCCAAGGTCGACGTGGTCACCCGCACCAAGGACCTCACCGATGACGAGGTCCGCCGGATCCGCGAGACCATCGAGCAGCAGCTCAAGGTGGAGGGCGACCTCCGCCGCGAGATCTCGATGAACATCAAGCGGCTCATGGACCTGGGCTGCTACCGCGGCCTGCGCCACCGCAAGGGCCTGCCGGTCCGCGGCCAGCGCACCCACACCAACGCGCGCACGCGCAAGGGCCCGAAGAAGGGGCTCGTGCGCAAGGCGCCGACCGCGGCGCCCGCGCCGAAGTAACCCAGCACATCTTCTACCGGAGATAGACGAGTGGCCGACGAGAAGCAGACGACGGAGAAGCCCGCCAAGAAGCCCGAGGCGGCGCCCAAGGTGGAGGAGAGCAGCGCTCCCTCCGTGCCGAACCTGGGTGGCATCGAGCCCATCACGGCTTCGCCCGTCACCCCGAAGAAGGGGAAGAAGCGGGTCAAGAAGAACATCGCCAGCGGCATCGTGCACATCGCGGCGTCGTTCAACAACACGATGATCACCATCACCGACCCGACCGGGAACGTCATCTCCTGGTCGAGCGCCGGCGCGCGCGGCTTCAAGGGCTCGCGCAAGTCGACGCCGTTCGCCGCGCAGGTGGCGGCGGGCGACGCCGCGGCCAAGGCCATGGAGCACGGCCTCAAGTCGGTCTCGGTGGTCGTCACGGGGCCTGGCGCGGGACGCGAGTCCGCGCTGCGGGCCCTGGCCGCCGCCGGCCTCAAGATCTCGCTCATCCGGGACGTCACCCCGATCCCGCACAACGGCTGCCGGCCGCCCAAGCGCCGTCGCGTCTGATCAGGAGAGACCACCGTGGCCCGTTACTGTGAGAGCGTCTGCCGGCTTTGCCGCCGGGAAAATCTGAAGATGTACCTGAAGGGCGACCGCTGCTACACCGACAAGTGCGCCATCGAGCGCCGCCCGTACCCGCCTGGCCAGCACGGCCAGGGTCGCGTCAAGTTCTCGGAGTACGGCGTCCAGCTCCGTGAGAAGCAGAAGGTGAAGCGCATGTACGGCCTCCTCGAGGCCGGCTTCCGCCACGCCTACGCCAACGCGGCCGCCCGCAAGGGCAAGACCGGCGAGAACCTGCTGCAGACGCTCGAGCTCCGGCTCGACAACGTGGTGTTCCGCCTGGGCTTCGCCGACACCCGCAACGAGGCCCGGCAGCTGGTCCGCCACGGCCACTTCAAGGTGAACGGCCGCAAGGTGAACATCGCCAGCTACCAGTGCCGCGTCGGCGACGTCATCGAGCTCAAGGAGCGCTCCAGGAAGGTGGCGCGCATCGGCGAGGCGGTCGAGGCGGTGGACCGCCGCGGCGTGCCAGCCTGGCTGGACCTGGACAAGGCGGCCTTCAAGGGCACCGTGCGGACCGCGCCGTCGCGCGAGGAGATCACCATGCCCATCCAGGAGCAGCTCATCGTCGAGCTCTACTCGAAGTAGCAGCAGCGCATCCAACCTCGACGCGGGCCCGGGCGACCGGGCTCGCGCCGTCAGATGCCGCGCGCCCCACGGCGCCCCGACACCGCCAGGCTGGGCGGGGCCGGGGAGGGGGCGGCGGTTCCAGGAGACAGCCCATGGCATCGGACTCCATCAGCACCAAGAACTGGCGCGACCTCATCAAGCCCCGCGGGCTGAACGTCGACCAGGAGTCGCTCACCAACACGTACGGCAAGTTCGTGGCGGAGCCGCTGGAGCGCGGCTTCGGCATCACCCTCGGCAACTCGCTGCGCCGCGTGCTCCTCTCGAGCCTGCAGGGCGCGGCCATCACCTCGGTCAAGATCGAGGGGGTGGAGCACGAGTTCATGACCATCCCCGAGGTCGCCGAGGACGTCACCGACATCATCCTCAACCTCAAGGAGGTCCTCCTCCAGATCCACACCAACGAGGGGAAGACCGTCCGCATCGAGGCGGATGGGCCGAAGGAGATCAAGGCCGGCGACATCATCGTCGATGGCCAGGTCGAGGTCCTCAACCCCGGGCACCACGTCCTCACCATCAGCGAGGGCGGCCGGGTCCGCATGGAGATGACGGCGCGGCGCGGCCGCGGCTACGTGCCGGCCGACCGCAACAAGGTGCCGGGCTCGCCCATCGGCACCATCCCCATCGACGCGCTCTTCAGCCCCATCCGCAAGGTGAACTACCAGGTCACCAACGCGCGCGTCGGGCAGCAGACCGACTACGACAAGCTGACCCTGGAGGTCTGGACCGACGGCTCGGTGGCCCCGGCCGACGCGGTGGCCTACGCCGCCAAGATCGTCAAGGAGCAGCTCTCCATCTTCATCAACTTCGACGAGACCGAGGAGCCCGTCGAGGAGGTGAAGCCGGTCGAGGAGGCCAAGCTCAACGAGAACCTCTTCCGCTCGGTCGACGAGCTGGAGCTCTCGGTGCGCAGCGCCAACTGCCTGCAGAACGCCAACATCAAGACCATCGGCGACCTGGTGCAGAAGACCGAGGCCGAGATGCTGAAGACCAAGAACTTCGGCCGGAAGTCCTTGAAGGAGATCAAGGAGATCCTGGCCGAGATGGGCCTCTCGCTCGGGATGAAGCTCGAGAGCTGGCCGCCGAAGACCCCGCCCGCGGCGCCGAAGGCGTAGCGTACCGGACACGCAAGGGAGAATGAGATGAAGCACCGGATCGCAGGCCGTCGGCTCGACCGCACCACCGAGCACCGCACGGCCATGTTCAGGAACATGGTGACCTCGCTGCTGCGGCACGAGAAGATCGTCACCACCACGCCCAAGGCCAAGGAGCTGAAGCGGATCGCCGACAAGGTGATCACGCAGGCCAAGCGGGGCACGCCGCACGCCCGCCGGCTCGTCAACCGCGACATCAAGGACGTCGAGGTGCTGGTGAAGCTGTTCGGCCCGGTGGCCGAGCGCTTCAAGGCCCGCCCGGGCGGCTACACCCGCCTCATCAAGGTGGGGCGCCGGGCCGGCGACAACGCCGAGATGTCCGTCATCGAGCTGGTGGAGAAGACCCCCGCCGCCGAGCCCGAGGGCGAGACCAAGAGCAAGTCCAAGAAGACCGAGAAGGCCGCCCAGTAGGCGGTCGCACCGGCGGCTGCCCGAGGGCACGCCCCGAGGAGGCAGGTTCACATGGCAGTGGTTCTTCGGCTCTCGCGGGCCGGCACGCACAAGGCGCCCTTCTATCACGTGGTGGCGACCGACTCGCGCAAGCCCCGCGACGGCAAGTACATCGAGGACGTCGGGCTGTACGACCCGACCCGCAAGCCCGAGCTCATCCAGCTCAAGGCGGAGCGCGTGCAGCACTGGCTGAAGGCCGGCGCGCGCCCCAGCCAGACGGTGGCCATGCTCCTGAAGCGGGCCAAGATCGCCAAGCCCGCGGTGGAGAAGCAGGCCTAGCGCCCGTGCGCGACCTCGTCCTCTGGCTCGCCCGCGAGCTCGTCGACCGCAAGGACGCCGTGACGGTCGAGGCCATCGAGCGGGATCGCTCGACGGTCTTCGAGCTCACGGTGGCCCCGGACGACCTCGGGCGCGTCATCGGGCGCGGCGGCCGGACGGCCAAGGCCTTCCGGACCGTGCTCGACGTCGCGGCGCGCCGGGAAGGGCGCCGCGCCGTCCTCGACATCCTCGACTGATCGTGCCGCTGCTCCGCGTCGGCACGGTGGTCCGGGCCATCGGGCTGAAGGGGTACCTCGGCGTCGGGGGCTCCCAGGGCGGGCTGGCGGTGGTCTCCCGCGTGGTGCTGCGGCGGGCCGGCGTCGACGAGGTCCGCCAGGTGCTCGAGGCGCGCCCCCAGGGGCGGGTCTGGGCGGTGCGGCTGGACGGGATCTCCGACCGGGACGCCGCCGACGCGAAGGTCGGCTGGGAGGTGCTGGCCGAGCGGTCCGAGCTGGGAGAGGCCGCAGCGGGGAGCCACTACTGGGCCGACCTCGAGGGGCTGCCGGTGGTGACGGTGGACGGCGTGGCGGTCGGGACGGTGACCGGGCTGATGGAGACCGGGGCCGTCGACGTCCTGGTGGTGACGGGGCCGCGGGGCGAGTCGCTCATCCCGCTGGCGCCCTACGTCGAGGTGGACCTCGACGGGAGGCGGATCGTGGTCGACCCACCCGAGGGGCTGCTCGGTGGGGCTGGAGGAGAACCGGAGGACTAGCGAGGCGAGGCCGTGGAGAAGCTGGAGGTCGAGATCCTGACGCTGTTCCCGCGCATGTGCGCGGGCTACCTGGGGGAGAGCATCCTGGGGAAGGCGCAGGAGGCCGGGCTCCTGGCGGTGGCGGTGCAGGACATCCGGGAGCACGCCGAGGGGCGGCACCGGGTGGCCGACGACGCCCCGTACGGCGGCGGCGCCGGGATGGTGATGAAGCCGGAGCCGCTCACCCTGGCCATCGAGGCGGCCCGGGCGCGGCTGCCGGGGGCGCTGACGGTCCTGCTGAGCCCCCGGGGGGCCCCGCTGGACCAGGCGCTGACGAGGCGGCTGGCGGAGCAGGGCAGGCTGATCCTGGTCTGCGGGCGGTACGAGGGTGTCGACGAGCGGGTGCTGAAGGCGGTCGATCTGGAGGTGTCGGTCGGGGATTTCGTGCTGACGGGCGGCGAGCTGGCCGCCCTCTGCGTGGTGGACGCAGCGGCGCGGCTCATCCCGGGGGTCCTCGGCAACGAGGCCTCCGCCGGCGCGGAGAGCTTTGCGGGTGAGGACGGGCTGCTGGAGCACCCGCACTACACCCGCCCCCCGGTGTTCCGGGGGATGCAGGTGCCGGAGGTGCTCCTGTCGGGAGACCACCGGCGCATCGAGCGGTGGCGGCGGCGCGAGGCGCTGCGGGCCACCCGGGAGCGGCGGCCGGACCTCCTCGAGAGGGCCCGGCTGACGGAGGCGGATCAACGCCTCCTCGACGCCGGCGACGACGAGTTGTAGTAAAGGGCGGTACAAGGAGAAGGACAGGCCATGCTGCGCAAGGCGATTGCCGACATCGAGGCGAAGTACCAGCGTAACGACGTCCCCGACCTGCGGGCCGGCGACTCCGTCCGCGTCCACACCAAGATCAAGGAAGGCGAGAAGGAGCGCGTCCAGATCTTCGAGGGCGTGGTCATCGCCCGCCGCCGCGGCGGCGTGCGCGCCAGCTTCACGGTGCGCAAGGTGAGCTACGGCGTCGGGGTGGAGCGCATCTTCCCGACCCACAGCCCGCGCATCGACAAGGTCGAGGTGACGGGGCACGGCGAGGTCCGCCGCTCCCGCCTCTTCTACCTGCGCGACCTGCAGGGCAAGGCCGCCCGCCTGACGCAGGACGAGGGGCCGGCCGAGAGCGCCGCGAAGCCCGCCGCGGCGCCGGCGCCGGCGCCGCAGGCCTGACCGAGGCGGTCGCCAGGGGCGCGGCGGGCTTCCCGCCGGCGCGGCGTGGCGCTACCATCACCCGGCGTGCTGCTCCTCGAGTTCGCTGCCCAGGGAGTGCGTGGCGTGGCGCCTTCGGGCGGCCGCGCCACGCTGCGTCCCGGCTACAACGTCCTGGCCGGCGACGGCGCCGCGCTGCGGCGCCTCTTCGAGGCGCTGCTCTACCCCGACCCCCGCGACGGCGAGGGTCTGCCGCGCGCACCCGGGGGGCCGGGGGCCGGGCCGGTCCGCGCCGGGCTGACGCTGGTGGGCTCCGACCGGGTCACCTACCGGCTGGTGCGGGACTTCGCGGCCGGCTGCCAGCTCCACCGCTTCGACGCCGAGAAGCGCGCCTTCGTCGCCGTGGCGCAGGACCTCGGGGAGATCGCCGCCTTCCTGCGGGAGACGGTGGGCGTGCAGGCGCCGGAGCGCCGGGCCACCCTGCTGTCCTTCGGCCAGCACGAGCTGCCGTCCAGGGTGGGGGGTGCCTCGCTCCAGACGGGCGGGGCGGCAGCGCTGGCGGCGGTGGCGCGCCCCACCCTGACCCCCGAGCAGGCGAGGAAGCGGCTGGCCGAGCTGGAGGCCGAGCTGGCCCGGGCCACGCAGGCGGAGAAGCTCCAGTACCAGCTGGACGGGCTCCAGTCGAAGCTCTTCAAGACCGAGGAGGCGCTCAAGACCGGCCAGCGGATCCAGGAGGGGCTGGCCGCGGCCGAGGCGGAGCGCGCCGCGCTGGACCGGGTGGCCGAGGTGGCGGGCCGCCTGGGCGACCCGACGGCCAGGCTGGCCGCCCACGCCAAGGCTTCGGCCCGGCGCGACGAGGCGCTGGCGCGAGTGGCCGCCGAGCGGGCCGCGCTGGACGAGGCGGAGGCCCGCGGCCGGCCCCAGCCGATCTGGCGGGCGCCAGGGTTCCTGGCCGGCGTGGGGACGGGCGCCCTCTTCCTGGCCCTCGGCGTGGTGGGGGCCATCGGCGGCTCGGCGCTCCGGACCGTGGCCCTCCTGTCCATGCCGGGCTTCGGATGGGCCGGGTGGGAGGTCCACCGCTGGATCGGCGTCACGGACGAATGGGGCCGCCAGGCACGCCGCCGCAAGGTGGTGGACGACTGGGAGAAGAAGATCCTGGATCAGTTCGAGCGGGATGCCGCCGACGTGGGGGCGGTCCTCTCGGAGCTCCAGCTCGCCAAGCCGGGTGAGCTCCGGGACCTGCTGGACCGGCTCGCCGAGTGCGACCGCACGGTGGTCGAGTGGCGCGCCAAGCTGGAGGGCTGGGAGTCGGCACCGGAGACGGCCGGGGCCGTGGCAGAGCGGGAGCGGGTCGAGGAGGAGCTGCGCAGCGTCGAGTCCCGCCTGTCGGGGGAGGCGGGCGGCTTCGTGCGCGACGTGCAGGCGGTCGAGGCGGAGCTGGAGCGCGTCCGCGCCGACCTGGCCGCGCCGGCCGCACCCGCCGTGGCGCTCGCGGCGGTGCCGGCCGCCCCGCCCCGG
>JAJYAW010000290.1 GCA_021779335.1 Myxococcales bacterium
GGCCGCGGCCGCCGCGAAGCCGAGCGCCGGCAGCAGGAGCGCCAGCAGCAGCGCCAGGCCCGGCGAGGCCGGCGCCGGCGCCGGCGCCGCCGGCGTGACGATCCGCAGCATCCCCACCACCTGCCCGTCCTCCGTGAGCGGCGCCGCCAGGGCGCGCCCGCCCCCGGGGAGCCGCTCCACCTCCAGCTCGGGCTTGGTGGCGTCGCCCTCCAGGTTGCCGGACACCGCCGAGGCGAGCCGCTTCCACTGGTCGAAGAGCGGCTTCTCCTCCTTGCCGAGCCGGCGCGGCGCGGCCTCGGCGCCGGCGTCGCCCGGCGCGGTGGAGCCCTCCAGCGTGACCCCCAGCACCACCTGGGCCTGGCTGCCGGCCGGCTGGACCGCCTGCCAGGCGGCGAGGAGCGCCCGCACCGGCGCGCCGCGCGGGCCGCCCCGCGCCACCAGCTCGTCGAGGGCCCGCAGCGTCACCACCGCCTGGCGGGTGGCCAGGTCCTCGGCCGCCTGGCCGCCCTCCCCGCGCAGGACGAGCCAGGCGCCGCCCACGGCGAGCAGCAGCGCCGCGGCGAGGCCGAGGCCGACGCGGAGCCGGTGGCGGGGGGCGGCCGCGGCGCTCACGTCACTTCGCCTTCTTGAGGCTGGCCACGTCCTTCAGCACCGCCGCCTGCGCCACCTCCAGCGACTCCTTGGCCGAGGCCCCGGCGTTCACCTTGTTGAGCGCGGTGGTGGCCGGCGTCCAGACCATGGTCATCTCCGGCAGGTTGGGCATGGGCACCGCCACCTCGACCTGCTTCCGGAAGGCGGCCAGCACCGGATCGGCCTTCACCTGGGGGTCGTCGTAGACCGCCTTCAGGGCCGGGGTCTGCCGCCCCTCCAGCGCCATCACCCGGGCCGCCTCCGGGCCGGTGACGTACTTGACGAACTCGAAGGCCGCGTCCTTCTGCCTGGACGGCGCCGTGACGAAGACGCCCTCCACCGTCATCCAGGGGCGGATGGGCTTGCCGCCGGCCTCCGAGATGGTGGGCAGCGGCGCCAGGCCGTAGTCGACGCCCTTGTCGATCTCGCCCAGGAACCACGGGCCGGAGATGGTCATGGCCGCCTTGCCCTCGTTGAAGAGCGAGGTGATGAGGGCCACCGACGGCTCGCCCGGCAGGAAGCCCGCCTTCGACCAGCGCTGCAGCATCTCCAGCGCCTTGACGTTCTCCGGGGCGTCGAGGGTCGGCCTGGCGCCGGGGCCGAAGACCGCGCCGCCGAAGCCGTTGAGGAGCGAGGCCACGTAGTAGAAGTCGCCGTAGGCCCAGGCCAGGCCGAAGCGGCCGGCCGCCTTGTTGGTGAGCTTCCTGGCCATGGCCACCAGCTCGTCGGTGGTCCTGGGCGGCCGGGCCACCAGCTTCCTGTTGTAGATGAGCGTGATGACCTTGTAGTCGAGCGGCAGCGCGTAGAGGCTGCCGCGGTAGGTCAGGGCCTGCACGGTGGAGGGGATGAAGCGCGCCTTGAGCGCGTCGTCCACCAGGAAGTCGATGGGCTCCACCGTGTTGCCGGCCTCGATCCAGCCGCCCATGCGGTCCTGGGCGTAGATGAAGACGTCGGGCCCCTTGCCGCGCGGCACCGCCGCCGAGATCTTGTCGGCGAAGGCGTCGTAGGGGACCGCCAGCGTGCTGACCTTCACCCTGGTGGCGGGCCTGGCGTTGTAGGCCGCCACCACCTTCTCGAAGGCGGCCTTCTCGGCGCCGCGGTAGGCGTGCCAGACGATCAGGTCCTGGGCGCCGGCGGCCAGGGGCAGGAGGGCCAGGGCGGCCAGGGCGGCCAGGAGCAGGCGGGACGGGGTGCGCATGGGGTCGATCTCCCTCGAGGGTGCGGCGTGCGTGCGGGCTCAGGCGCCGAGGCGGAGCTGGCTCCCGGCGTCGAAGAGGTGCAGGGCGTCGAGCTCGACCCTGACCGGGACGGTGCTCCCCACCGCGGCCTCGCGGTGGGGGTCCTGCTTGAAGACCAGGCCGACCTCGCCGGCCTTGGCGTGGACCACCACCTCGTCGCCGAGCGGCTCGGCGATCTCGATGGTGACCGCCACCTCGACCGACTCGCCGCGCGGCTCGCGCCCGGGCGGGACCACGTTCTCCGGCCGCAGGCCGGCCACCACCCTGGCGCCGCCGCGGCCGGCCAGCGCGGCGCGCAGCCCGGCCGGCACCGGCAGCGTCAGGCCGGCCCCCTGGATGGAGGCGGCGCCCGCGTCGAGCGTGGCCTCCATGAGGTTCATGGGCGGCGTGCCGATGAAGGCGGCCACGAAGAGGTTGGCGGGCCGCTCGTAGACCTCGAGCGGCGTGCCCACCTGCTGCAGCTTGCCGGCGTGCAGGATGGCGATGCGGTGGCCCATGGTCATGGCCTCGACCTGGTCGTGGGTCACGTAGATGGCGGTGACCTGCAGCCGGGCCTGCAGCTTCTTGATCTCGGCGCGCATCTGGACGCGCAGCTTGGCGTCCAGGTTGGAGAGCGGCTCGTCGAAGAGGAAGACGGCCGGCTTGCGCACGATGGCCCGCCCCAGGGCGACGCGCTGCCGCTGGCCGCCCGAGAGCTCCTTGGGCTTGCGCTCCAGCAGGGGCTCGATGCCCAGGATCTGGGCCGCCTCGCCGATGAGGCGCGCCGTCTCGGCGGCCGGCGTCTTGCGGATCTTGAGGCCGAACTCCAGGTTCTGGCGCACCGTCATGTGCGGGTAGAGCGCGTAGCTCTGGAACACCATCGAGATGTCGCGGTCCTTGGGCGGGACGTCGTTGACCACCCGCTCGCCGATGGAGATGGTGCCGCCGGTGACCTCCTCCAGGCCCGCCACCATGCGCAGCGCCGTGGACTTGCCGCAGCCCGAGGGGCCGACCAGCACCATGAACTCCCGGTCGCGGATCTCGAGGTCGAGCCCCTCGATGACGCTCACCGCGCCGAAGCGCTTGGTGACGTCCTTCAGTACGACTGCCGCCATGGGCGGACCCCCTCGGTGCTGGTGTTCATCCGGGTGGCAATTTTTCCATGAACCGAAGAAATGAGACAGACCACGGTGGGTTGCGCGGGTCCCCTTCGGAGCGCCCCGCACTTCCGGCTTGACGATGGCGGTCGGGTCCACCTCGGCCGGCGGGCCCGTCAGCGCGTCAGGCCCACCACCGCCGCGCCCTGCGGGGCCACGGTGATCGAGACGACCCCGGCCGCCGCGTCCACCGCCGCGCCGCCGAGGAGATCCCGCGCCGGCCGCGCCCCCCAGGCGCCCGGCCTGGCCACCCTGGCGGTGGCGGGCGCCGCCCCGCGGTTCAGCGCCACCAGCACGGCGTCGCCGCTGGCCGCGTCCTCCCGCAGGAAGACCAGCAGGTCCCCCTCGGTCGAGAGGGTCCGGTGGGCGCCGTGGGCCAGCGCGGGGTGGGCCCGGCGCAGGGCGAGGAGCCGCTGGTAGAACGTCCGGAGCGCCTCGTCGCGCGGCACGCCGGCCCCGGGCTTCACCGGCCGGTCGCCCCACGGCATGTCGCTCCGGTTCAGGGGCCACTTGCCGATGGCCCGGCCCACCTCCTCGCCGTAGAAGATCACCGGGATCCCGCCCACCGTGAGCTGCAGCGCCACGGCGAGCCGGAGCCGGGCCTTGTCGCCGCCGAGCAGGGAGAGCGCCCCCTCCACGTCGTGGCTGGAGAGGAAGTGCGCCAGGAGGTGCCCCGGCCGCACCCGCTGCCGCCCCTCCAGGTAGCGGGCGAAGGCGACCGTCCGGCCCCGCCCCTCGACCCAGCCGAGCGCGCTCCCCTGGAAGCCGAAGTCGAGGCCGGCGTCCAGCTCGTCCCGCTCGAACCACGGGTCGAGCACCTGGGGATCGCCGCCCCAGACCTCGCCGAGCAGGAAGAAGTCGGGCGACACCAGCATCCGCAGCCGGCGGCGCTGCTCCTGCCAGAAGGCGTGGTCCACGTGCTTGACGGTGTCGAGGCGGAAGCCGTCCACGCCGAAGCGGGTGGCCCAGGGCAGCTGGGCGCCGAGCAGGAAGTCGCGCACCTCGGGCCGCTCGGTCATGAAGTCCGGCAGCCCGGCGACGCAGCTCGTCAGGTCGTCGTGCCCGCAGGGGTGGCGGAAGTAGCCGGCGGTGCGCGGGTCGGTGAGCATCCGGCTGCCGTAGCCGGCGTGGTTGTAGACCACGTCGAGCAGCACCCGCAGGCCGCGGGCGTGGGCCGCCTCGACGAAGGCGGCCAGGTCGGCCTCGGTGCCGAAGCGGGGGTCGAGCCGCGTGAAGTCGTCGGCCCAGTAGCCGTGGTAGGCCCAGTCCGGGAAGCCGGCGCCGGTCACGAAGCCGTCGATGTTCTTCACCAGCGGGTTGAGCCAGACGGCGGTGACGCCGAGCGAGGCGAGCTCGTCGAGCTGGGCGGTCAGCCCCCGGAGGTCGCCGCCGTGGAAGGCGCCCGGGTCGCCGGGCGCCAGTCCCGGGAAGACGGCCCCGTCGCCGTCGGCGAAGCGGTCCACCAGGACGAAGGAGATGACCTCGTCGCTCCAGGGGCGCCGCGGCAGGGGCGCCAGCGGCCGGCCGGAGGGGCCGCGCAGCGCCGGCGGCAGGGCGGCCAGGTCGGGCGGCGGCGCCTC
>JAJYAW010000291.1 GCA_021779335.1 Myxococcales bacterium
GATCTGGGCGCACCAGAGGATGACCACCACCACCGCGGCGCGGCGGCGGCTGGCGCCGGAGACCCGGGCCATGCCGATGACCAGCAGCGCCACGGCCCAGAGCGCAAAGAGGTCGAGCGAGGAGGCCGCCGCCAGCGCGAGCGGCGACGCGCCGGGCGGCAGCAGCGCCGCGGCGCTGGAGGGGAGCAGGCCGGCCAGGTCGCCCGCGGCGAGCGGCGCCCGGACCAGCACGGCCGGCAGCGTGAGGAGCCGGGCCAGGAAGAGCGGCAGCAGGGCGTGGACCGAGACCGCCATGCTCGCCTTGAAGCCGGGCTTGGCGCCGGCCACCTTGAAGGCGAGCCAGCAGGCCAGGCCGGTGCCCAGCATGGCGAAGGCCGGACCGAAGCCCGCCCCGGCGTAGCCGGCGATGGCGCCGACCTTGGCGGCCTGGGCCTCGGCCTCCTCGAGCTGGTGCGGCGTCATGGCCGCGGCCTCGGGGCCGCGCCCCACGGCCGCCCCCTTGGCGAAGTCGATGCGAGGCACGGTCACCATGGCGACCAGCAGCGAGGCCAGGGTGGCCGCCAGGAGCGCGGTGAGGAGTCGCTGGCGGCTGGCGGCCTGGGCGAGGCCGCGCCCGGGCGCGGTGAGCGCCGCGACGAGGACGGCGCCGTCTTCGGAGAGGTCGGTGCGGGACATGTGGGCTCGTGCCGGGGTGGTACGCGGGAGTGGCGGGCCTATTTCGCGCGCCGGGCCCCTGGCGGGTCGAATAACACGGAGACGTGGAGGGTCATTCCGTGACCTGCGGGCGGCCCAGAAGGGCTGGTGGGCCGGCTCAAGGAGGTGGCGGACGCGCCGGCAAGGACGCCAGGCGGGCCCGGGCGTCCTGCACGGCGAAGAGGGCCAGCCCCACCACCGGCCGCCCGCGCAGCCGCTGCTGGCCGGCCACGAAGCGGGCCAGCGGCTCCTCCACCACCCGCATCACGCCGGCCGAGGAGGAGGCGTGGCGCACCAGCCGCCGACCGCCCCGGACCACCACCAGGCCGGCGTGGCTCACCCGCGTGAGGTGATCGTCCCGCTCGGCCCGGACCACGAAGGCGATGGTCCCGTCGGCGATGCGCGGCGCCGCGGCGCCGAGCGCCCTCAGCGGCACCACCTCCACCTCGAAGCGCCCCAGCGGCGCCTGCTCGAGCGGCACGCCGGTGAGCCGCTGGCCCGAGGCGGCCAGCCGGCGCCAGCGCGCCGCGTCGTAGCTGACGCGCTCCACGACGGTGGCGTCGCCGGCCGCGGCGCGCGAGGCCGGGGCGATCCAGCCCTTGGCGAGGTTGCTCGGGATCCACTGCGAGATCACCTCGTGGAGCCGGTCCGCCACGTCGACGCGCGAGCGGTAGCGGACGTCGTCGAGGGCGCGCCGCGCCTCGTCGAGCGAGCCGGCGCTGCCGAGCGCCGTGGCGGTCTCCACGAAGGTGACGCAGTCGAAGGCGTCGAGGCGGAAGCGCGGATCCGGGTCGAGCCCCTGGCCCTCGCCGAGCGGGGAGAGGAGGTAGCGGACGCCGAGGAGCGGCGCGGTGGCGGCGTCGGCGCGCGCGCCGCCCGGGGCGGTCGACGAGAGGGCGCGCTGGACGGCGAGCTCGACCGGCGCGCCCGCGCGCGGGGCCCTGGCGGCGGAGGTCGTGAGGGTGACGGCGAGGGCGAGCGTGGCGAGCGGCAGGGGCACCGCGGGAGTCTAGCGCCGCCCCGGCGCGGCCGCTCGTCCCTGCGCCCCCGGCCTCCCGGTCCGGACGCGGTTGCGGATCCGGCCGGCCATCTGGGATAGAACCCGGCCCGGCATGTCCACCTGGCTCATCTGGTCGCTCCTCTCGCTGGTCACCGGCAACCCGCTCCTGGCGGGCCTGGTGGTGCTCGTCCTCTGGTTCCTGGGCGATCGGGCCACCTTCCGCGTCCTCCCCGACTTCGGCCGGTGGTACTCGCGCAGCAGCGAGGCGGCCAGGCTGCGCCAGGAGCTGGAGCTGAACCCGCACGACCGGCGGGCCCGCCTCGCGCTGGCCGAGATCCTCCTCGAGAAGGGGCGGCCCCGCGACGCCATCCCGCTGCTGCGGGCCAACCTCGAGGCCGGGGACCGGGACGTCTTCACGCTGGCGGCGCTGGGGACCGCGCTGGCGAGGGCGGGCGTCCACGAGGAGGCGGAGCGCCTGCTGGCGGAGGCGCGGGCGCTCGACCCCGCCTTCAGGATGGGCGAGCTCGACCTGGTCCTCGGCCGGATGCGCCTCACGCTCGGTGACGCCGCCGGCGCGCGGGAGCCGCTGACCCGGCTGCTGGCGGCCCGCCCGGGGACGGTGGAGGGGCGGTACCTGCTGGCCCGGGCGCTGGAGCAGCTCGGGGATCCGGCGGGGGCGGCCCGGGCGCGCGACGAGGCGTGGAGCGAGTACGCGCAGCAGCCGCGCTTCCGGCGGCGGGAGGACCGGCGCTGGGCCTGGCGGATCCGCCCGTGGCGCCCGGCGCTGGTGGCGCTGGTGGTGCTGCTGGCGCTCCTCCTCCTGGTCAACGCGCTGGCCGGCGCCGGCGGCTCCGACGGCCTGGGCGGCTGAGCCGCGGGTCAGGCCGGCGGCCGCAGCGCCTGGATCACCTCGGCCGTGAAGCGGAAGGTCCTGGCGGGCTTGCCCCAGCCGCCGGCGGCGAAGCCGGCGCAGGTGGCCTCGTGGGCCACCGGTTCGTCCGCGGCCAGGTACTCCTCCACCGTCCCCTCCAGCAGCCAGCCGCCGAAGGTGGCCGGATCGAGCAGCGCCCGCGTCACGCGCCTGTTGGTCTTCAGGTTCAGGTAGGTCTTGAGCGGGAGGCCGTCGCCGTGGAACAGGACGAGCCGCCCGTCGCGCACCTCGGTGTGCCAGTTGAAGCGCGGCGACAGGTTCACCTGGGGTCCGACCCCCACGAGGGCGAAGGGGACGCCGCCCACCGCGCCCAGCACCTCGTCCACCGGGACGCGCTCGAAGGCCGTCATCATGAACGGGCTGTGGTGGAGGGTGTAGACGTGGCTGCCGCGCAGGCGGGTCACGGCGTCGAGCGCCTCGACCTGCGCGCCCGTGGCGCCCAGCCTGGTCTTCACCTGGTAGCCCACGTACTGGTTGAAGAGACAGGCGGAGGCCACCTCCCCGGCGCCCGGCGCGCGGGGGAGCCGGCCCGAGAGCTCGACCTGGAGCTCGTTGCCGGCGGCGCCGCGCTGCAGCGAGACCAGGCGGTGGGCCGACACCGACGCCGCGGTCCCGGGCGCCGACGTGCTGGCCACGTAGGCCAGCACCTTGTCGGCGCGCCTGGCCCCGAAGTAGGCCTGCTGCTTCGGGAGCTGCTCCTTGATGAAGGCGACGACCTCTCCCACCAGCGCGCTCATTGTGGTCAGTCTACCGCGAAAGACCCACCCGCGGGGGAGGCCGGCGCGCCGACGCGTCCGGTACTCTGGGTGTATGGCGATCCGGGGACTATGCGTCCGGGCCGACCGGTGCTGGAATCGCCGCAACCCGAGGAGCGCCTTGCCAGCAGAACGCAGCGACCTGAAGCAGCGGCTCGCCGCTGCCTCCGCGAGCGACACGTCTCGCGGCCTGAACTACAACACCCTGTTCGCGCTGGTGCGCGAGCACCTGGGCCAGGCCGCGGCGTGCCAGGTGGACGTGCTGGGCAAGGGCACGCGCGTCGACTTCTTCTCCTACCCCATCGCGGAGTACCTGCAGACCACCTGGAGCGCCCTGGACCGGCTCGAGTCCACCTTCGGCTCGACCGACCTGGTCCTGGCCGAGCTGGGGCGGCGCACCATGTCGGGCTTCCTCGCCTCCATGATCGGCCGCACGGTCTTCGCGGTGGGCGGCAAGGATCCCAGGCGGATGATCTCGGGGGTCGGCGCCGGGTACCGCACGGCCGTGAGCTACGGCGAGCGGACCGCCGAGTTCCCCGCGGAGCGTCGCGCCCGCGTCACCTTCCGCGGCGACTTCATGCCGCCCGTCTTTCACCAGGCGGTCATCCTGGCCGGCCTGCAGGCCTCCGACGCCAGGCGGCCCAGGGTCACCGGGCGGGCCACCGGCCTGCTCGACTCGGTCTACGAGCTCGAGTGGGATTAGGATCCGCGGAGAGGTCCGCCGCGCCCGGCGACGGGCGGCGCCAGGACCAGGAGGCGTGACGTGCGCATCGCGGTGGTGGGCGCCGGCGGGGTGGGCGGGCTCCTGGCGGGCTCGCTGGTCCGCGCCGGCCGCGACGAGGTGGTCCTGGTGGCCCGCGGCGAGGCGCTGGCGGCGGCGCGGGCCGGCGGCCTCACGGTGGAGACCCCCGGCGGGACGTACACCGCCCGCCCGGCCCTGGCGGTGGAGGATCCGGCCGAGGCCGGCCCGTGCGACGCCACGCTCGTGGCGGTGAAGGCCTGGCAGGTGCCGGAGCTGGCGCCGCGGCTCCGGCCGCTGCTGGCCGGCGGCGGCCTGGCGGTGCCGCTGCAGAACGGCGTCGAGGCGGCCGACCGGCTCGCGGCGGCGCTGCCGCCGGGGCAGGTGGCGGGGGGCGTCATCTGGGTCTACGCGTGGATCGACGGCCCGGGACGGGTGAAGCAGCTCGGCGCCGCGCC
>JAJYAW010000292.1 GCA_021779335.1 Myxococcales bacterium
CCGCGGCCAGGCCCGGCCAGGCCGCGCCGCTCGAGCCGCCGCCCGCGCCGGTGTCGCGCCGGCTCATCCTGGGCACCGACGGCGGCGCCTATGGCTCGCGCGACGCCGGGGCCACCTGGATCCTCGAGGCCACCTTCCCGGCCGGCCAGTACTACCGGATCGCGGTGGACGACCGGTCCCCATACCGGATCTGCGGCGGCCTCCAGGACAACGCCTCCTGGCTGGGCCCGAGCCAGGTCTTCTCGAAGGACGGCATCACCAACGCCGACTGGGTGAACCTGGGGGGCGGCGACGGCTTCTCCTGCGCCTTCGACCCGGACGACCGCGACGTCGTCTACGCCGAGTCGCAGTCCGGCGAGGTGCAGCGCACCAACCTGCGGACCGGCGAGATCCGCGGCCTGCGGCCGGAGCCGGCCGAGGGGCAGGCGCGCTTCCGCTTCAGCTGGAACTCGCCGCTGGTGCCCAGCCGCCACGAGAAGGGCGTCCTCTGGCTGGCCGGCAACCGGGTCTTCCGGCTGGAGCAGCGGGGCGAGCGGTTCCAGGTGGTGAGCCCCGACCTCACCTCCGCCGACCCCGGCAAGACCAGCAGCGCGGGGAGCGGCGCCGAGAGCCACTCGGTCGTCTACGCGCTGGCCGAGTCGCCCCGGAAGGCCGGGCTCCTCTGGGCCGGCACCGACGACGGCCGGCTCTGGCGGACCGACAGCGGCGGCAAGGCCTGGACCGACCTGACGGGCTCCCTGCCGGCGGCGGTGAAGGGGCAGTGGCTCTCCCGCGTCGAGGCCTCGAACCACGACGACCGGGTGGCCTACCTGGCGGTCGACGCCTACCGCTCCCAGGATCTGCGGCCGCACCTCTTCCGGACCGCCGACGGCGGCCGCAGCTGGAGGTCGGTAGCCGGCGACCTGCCGGCCGACGTGCCGGTCCGGCTGGTCCGGGAGAGCCCGCGCAACCCGAAGGTGCTCTTCGCCGGCACCGGGGCCGGCCTCTACGTGACGCTCGACGGCGGCGGCCACTGGGTCCGCTTCGGCGCCCTGCCGGCGGTGGTGGTGGACGACCTGGCCTACCAGGCGCGGCAGCGCGACCTGGTGGTGGCCACCCACGGGCGCAGCCTCTACGTGGTGGACGACGTGGGGGCGCTGGAGGAGGCCACCCCGGAGGTCCTGGCCGAGGAGGCCCACCTCTTCACCCCTCGCCCCGGGCCGGGGCGCCTCCTCCTGCCGGGCTGGGTGGACGAGGCCGGCAAGGGTGAGTTCCGCGGCGCCAACCCGCCCGAAGGGGCGCTCATCACCTTCCACCTCCGGGAGGCGCTCGGCGAGCCGGCCAAGATCACCATCGCCAGCGCGGCCGGGGCGCCGGTGGCCTCCTTCGAGGCCCCGGGGATGCCCGGGCTGGGGCGGCTCTCGTGGAACCTCCGCCCCACCAAGGAATTCCTCAACGACTACGGCGGCGACGGGCCGGACCGTCCAGTGCCGCCCGGCGAGTACGTGGTGACCCTCTCCTACGGGAAGTCCAAGGAGACGCAGAAGCTCCAGGTCTCGGTGGCGGAGGGGATCCAGGTCCGGTACGCCCCGACGCGGTAGCGCCGGGCGCGTCCAGGCCGAGCCCTGCCGGTCAGGGCGACCAGGGCCCGAACGGCCACCTCCCCTGGCTCCTGGCCCAGGCCAGCGCCGCGACCACCGCCAGGAGCACCGCCCACAGGATCCGCCGGCGCTGCCGGGCCGCGCGGTCCAGGAAGGGGTCCTCGAGCGAGCGGCTGGCGCCGGGCGGGAGGACCGCCAGCCGGGTGAGGGCGGTGCCGAGCGGCAGGTTGATGCGGACCCGGCCGTTGACGGCCCAGCCGTTGGCGTCCAGCACCGGCCCGAGCGTGCGCTGGCGCAGCTTGAGCCAGGCGATGAGCATGGCGGGGCCGGAGATGACCATGACCATGCCGGCCACCGCCGCCAGCTTGGCCCACCAGGGCTGCAGGCCGAGGAAGCCGGAGACGAAGCCGCCGAAGAGGGCGCCGAGGGCGCCGGCGCCGACGCCGAGGGCGGCGATGATGCCCACCATCTTGCCGACGTCCACCGGCTCGGCCCTGGGCGGCGGCGCGCCGGTGGCCGCCTCGGTGGTGCTGGTGGCGGCCTTGGCCAGGCGGGCGTCGGCCTCGCGGTCCTTGGCCGCGGCGAACTTCGTCACCTGCTCCTCGATCATGCGGAGGAACTTCTTGTAGGGGGAGAAGAAGGCCTGCCGGATGGAGATCGGGTTCTCCACGATCTTGACGATGGTGGCGTCCCAGTCCCGGCCCTTGCGGTCGTAGAAGATGCCGTTGCGCGCCACGGTGAGGTAGTCCGAGTCGCCCTGGGTGAAGCAGGCGGCGATCTTCATCCGCTCGCCGGAGGGGCGGCGGCAGTCGCAGTAGGCGATGTACATCCGCGACGTGGCGGCCAGCGGGGCGTGGGCGGCCGGGTCGTCCACCTTGACGCACAGGTCGCAGCTGCGCGCGTCCAGGTAGAGCGTGCCGGCCTGGAAGACGGCCGGCCGCCGCACGTCGTAGAAGTCGGCGAAGGACACGAAGTTCCTGAGCAGCGCGTGCAGGTCGCGGTGGTAGTGGACCATGCGGGCCACGTCCACCACCGCGTCGGCCTCGGCCTCCAGCGCCTTGTCCCTGGCGAGGAGCGCCTCGACCGCCGCCTTGGCCGAGCCGCCCAGCAGCGCCTGGACGCGCGCCGCCCCCAGCGGCTCCACGGAGGCGCCCTTGCGGGTGGCCAGCCAGGCCTGGTAGGGCGCCAGGGTGGCCTGCAGGGCGGCCCACTCGTCGGCCGCCAGCGTGGTCTTGCCGGGCCCCCAGGCCGCCTCGACCGCCGCCTGGCGGAGCGCCCCCAGCGCGGCGG
The DNA here is from genome assembly GCA_021779335.1 of Myxococcales bacterium. Lineage (GTDB taxonomy): Bacteria > Myxococcota > Myxococcia > Myxococcales > Anaeromyxobacteraceae > JADKCZ01. The sequence goes on from JAJYAW010000292.1 coordinate 2,871, forward strand.
CCCAGGCCGGGTTGACGGCCCCCTCGAGCGGCAGCGCCCGCCCGGCCTCGACGCGGGCCAGCGGGAAGGCGGCCAGCTCCGGGGCGGTGGGGGACAGCTCGCGCGCCGCCAGCGCCTTCAGCTCGTCGTCGGAGCGGTTGAGCAGCGCCGCCCCGCGCGGATCGACGGCGGCCAGCCGGCAGCGGGCGAAGAAGTCGTCCACCTTGGGGCGCGCCGCCTGGACCGCCTGCCAGGCGGCCGGGGTGCCCGGGCCGAGCGCCATGACGCCGGTCGCCTCGCCGGCGCGCTGCCACTCCGCGAAGGCCACCAGCTCCTTCCAGAAGGCGTCGAGCCGGGCCTGGTCGAGCCCCGCGCGGCCGCTCCGGTCGCGCGTGCTCCCGGCGCAGGCCATGGCGTCGACGATGACCTGGCGCGTCTCCGCGTCCTCGGCCGCCTCGGGCGGCACGACCCCGTCGCCGTTGAAGGCGGTCCCGGAGAAGACCTCGGTCAGGTCCTTCACGTCGTCGGGCCCGACCTCGCGGGCCTCCGGCTTCCTCAGGCTGGCCAGGATCCGGCGGGCCGCGCCGAGCAGCGCCCTCCCCTCCGGCGTGGCGTCGTCGACGGCGTCGAGGGGCAGCGTGGCCCGGCCCGGGAGCAGCTCGCCCAGATCCTTGAGCCGGGCGCCGCACCACCGGAGCGCCGCCACGATCTCGGGGGCGCGCACCCGGCCGTCCTGATCCAGGTCGAGCAGCGCCAGCGTCCGCTCGTCGAGCTCCAGCCCCTTGACCGGGCAGGAGAGCGCCACCCAGAGCTTCTGATCCAGGTGCTCGAGGTTCCTCAGGTCGTCGGCCGTCTCCAGCGCGACCTGATCGAGCCCGCCGACCCGGTGGAAGCGCCAGCGGTGCGGTGCGGACGGCGTCGTGGTGGCCATGGCATCCCCCTTGGCGGGTGGCGTCGACCCACCCGGAGCACGCCACATCTAGTGAACCCCGGGCCGTCCTGTCTACAGGCCTGGCCGCTGGACCCCGAAAGGGCCCCGCGTGGACACGCACCGCGCTGCGCTCACTGCCCCCTTCACCGGCGCGAGCCGATCGGTCACGATGCAAGGGTCGAGGCGGCGACCGGCGTCTCACCGGGGGAGGCATGAGCCAGGCGGAGCGGTCGAAGCGGCTGGAGGGCGCCCTCCTGGCGGTCGATCGCCGGGAGGTCGAGCGGATCGTCGGCGAGGCGCTCGACACCCAGGATCAGGTCGGCGTGCTGGAGCGGCTCCTGGTCCCCGCCCTCGACGCGGTCGGCGCCGCCTGGGAGGGCGGGGCGGCGTCCCTCTCGCAGGTCTACATGGCGGGGCGCATCGCCGAGGACCTCCTGGCCCGCTTCCTGCCCGCCGCCACGCCGGCGGCCGCCTCGCCCCGGGTGGTGCTGGGCGTCCTGGAGGACCAGCACGTGCTCGGCAAGCGGATGGTCCACGCCTACCTGGCCGCGGCCGGCCGGCCGGTGCTGGACGCGGGGGCGGGGCTCTCGCCCGCCGCGCTGGCCGAGCGGGCCGCCGGAGAGGGGGCCACCGTCGTCCTGGTCTCCACGCTCATGCTCCGCGCCGCGCTCCGCGTCCAGGACCTGGTGGCGGCGCTGCGCGCCCGCGGCAGCCAGGCCGCGGTGGTGGTCGGCGGCGCGCCCTTCCGGCTCGACCCGGGGCTGTGGCGGC
>JAJYAW010000293.1 GCA_021779335.1 Myxococcales bacterium
GCCGCGCCGAAGTCGAAGGCCATGCCCGGGTCCATGCCGTAGCCGGCCAGCCGCAGGTCGGAGGTGAGCCGCTCCAGCGCCACCCGGCCGGCCTCCTGGAGCGCCCGGTCGCCGGAGCCGCCCTGGAAGCTCCGCTGCTGCGAGGTGAGCAGGGTGAGCGCGCCGACCATGACGACGCTGGCCACCAGGAGCGCGACCAGCAGCTCGACCAGGGTGTAGCCGCGGGCGGGGCGGGCCGTCACAGCCGCTCCGCCGGGTCGGGGTTGGCCTTGGCGAGGTACAGGACGATGCGCCGGTAGCCGCCCCCCTGCGGCCAGCGGACGATGACGGCGATGCGCCGGGCGTCCGGCACGCCGTTGCCGTTGGCGTCGTCGATCTCGGCCACGTTCCAGTAGCGCTCGAAGTCGCCGGCGGCGAGGTCGGCGGTGGGGAGGCCGTTCCAGGCGGCCCCGCCCATGGTCAGGTCGGCCTCGGCGTGGTCGGCGGCGAAGGAGCCGGGGGCGCCCTCGAAGGCGAAGGCGGCGTCGCCGTAGTCGGCGTCGTTGGCGGTGCTGGTGTTGGCCAGGCGCGGGTCGGTGTAGTCCCACAGCTCCAGCTGGGCCACCATGTCCTGGGCGATGGCCACCGCCCGGGTCATGCGCCGGCCGTCGGCGTTCATCCGGACGCCCTGGCCGTTCATGGCCATCATCCCGGTGGCGCCGATGAGCAGGACGGCCATGGCGATCATCGCCTCGATGAGGGTGAGGCCGCGCTGCCTGCCGGTGGGTCGCATGTCGCTCCTCGCTCAGCCGTTGTCGAAGCTGGTGACGGCCCCGGTGGAGGCGCCCACCGCCAGGGTGCGGACCTCGGCGCCCAGCGAGGGCACCTGCAGGCTCACGCTGCCGCCGTCCACCGCCAGCGCCACGCCGGCCTTGGAGTAGAAGCTGGCCCGGCCGCGGGGGTCGAAGACCACCGCGCCGCGCCGCGCCGCCCCGGCGCCGTCGCAGAAGGTGCAGTCCAGGTTCACCGGCACGCTGGTCCAGGGGGCCACCAGCTTGGCCGTGGCCCCCATCCCGACCGCGGGGCCGATGCGGACCGCCGGCGGCAGGTCGAGGGTGGAGACGATCTCGCTGTTGGGGCCGCACTTCAGGACGGCGGGGTCGTAGCCGTCGATGCTGTCGGCGGAGGTCGCGTCGAAGAGCGTCCCGTCGCCGTCCTGATAGACGACGATCCGGCCGACCACGTCGCCCCCGGGGGAGTAGCCGGGGAAGACCATGACCGCCACGTTCTGCCCGGAGGCCAGCGCCTGCTGCCGCGCACCGTGGAGGAGCGCCTGAAGGTCCACGGCGGCCCCGGCCAGGTTGGCGCGGGGGCGGGCGCGCTGCAGCGAGACGGTCGCCAGGGCGACGATGATCCCCATGATGGCGACCGTGACCATCATCTCGATGAGCGTGAAGCCGGCGCGGCGACGACCTGGACGTGGCACGAGGACCTCCCGGCCTCCCGGAGTGCAAGGCCCGGGCGCGCGGAGCGGTCTCTGGCCTCCCGGAAAGCGCCGTCGCGCCAACCAGTTGCGCCGCCGTGGGGCCGGCGCCTCCGTCCGCCCACATGAAAACTTTGCAGATCGGCAACCGGCTGCACACCCTCGCCGCAGCGGGCGGCGGGCCGAGGCCGGTCAGCGCAGGTCGCGCCGGGCGAAGATGGCGGACCCCAGGGCGAGGACCGCGGCCGTGTAGAGGGCCGCATAGCCGAGCGTGAGCGCGGCGTCGGCGACGTGGTCGGAGTAGACGACCGCCACCTTCCAGTCGAGCGCCGCCAGGTCCGGGACCACCATGGCCAGGCCCCGGCCCAGCGCCGAGGTGCGCCAGAACGGGAGGGCCACCCGCGCCGAGTGGCCCGCCGCGGTCAGCGCCAGGGTGGCGATGGCCGCCAGCGTCACGTTGGTGAAGGCCGAGAAGACCAGGGCGATGGCCGCCACCATGGCGAGCTGGGCCGCCAGCCCCGCGAAGGCCAGCAGGAGCGGGGTGGCGGTGAGGAAGCCGAAGCCCCGCCGGTAGTAGCCGAGCACGGCGATGGTCGTGGCCGCCATGACCGCCAGGTTGAGGAGCAGCACCGCCAGCAGGCCCGCGTAGCGTCCGAGCACGTACTGGGTGCGGCTCACCGGCTTGGCCAGCACCGGGTAGAGGCTGCGCCGCTGCACGTCTCCGGCGATGAGGTTGGCGCCGAGGAAGACGGCGATGAGCGTGCCGAAGAGGCCGGCGGCGGACAGCGTGAGGTCGGCGATGATGCGGTACTGCTCGCCGAAGGTGAGCTCGGCCAGCACCTGCGACGCGCCGATGACGAGGAGCGCGAAGACCAGCAGGTTGACGGCCAGCTTCTGCCGCAGGGCGTCGCGCACGGTGACGCCGGCGATGGCGAGGATCTTGGTCAAGGGGCCCTCCCGGGGCCAGGAGGCGGCGAGGGCGCCGGGGTGGGGGGCGGCGCCGCCTCCCTCCGGAGGAGCTGGAGGCGTCCCTTCTCGGCCGGCTTGAGCCGGTAGCCGCTCTTGCCGGTGGAGGTGACGGTGCCCGCGGCGTCGATGGAGAAGGCGCCGCCGAACGGGTCCTGCGGCAACGAGGGGAGCAGCCCGTCGGTCACCAGCGCGTCGAGCCGCGGCGGCGGCCGGCCGTGCCGCTCCCGGTACGCGGCCACCGCCCGGTCCAGCGTGGCGAAGTGGAGCTGGAGCAGGGCCAGCTTGCGCTGCTGCGTGAGCGCCTCCACCGTCGACTCGTCGGTGGCGCCGGCGAGGAGCGCGTCCAGGAAGCGGACCGCCTCGGCCGGATCGCCGCGCTTCACCTCGAGCGCCATGGCGAGGTGGGCGATGTGGGTGGAGGCGCCCGGCGTGCGGGCGGCGATCTCGGCCCAGCGCGCGGCCGACGCGTAGTCGCCCCGGTAGAAGTAGTCGTTGAAGGCCAGGTAGAAGGGGTAGGTCCACCAGTCCGGCCGGCCGGGCTCCATCCCCTTCTCGAGGATGGCGTCCGACTCCTCCAGCCGGAGCTGCGCCGAGAGGACGATGCCGCCGGTCTGGTAGGCGTAGCCGTGGCGAGGGTCGAGGTCGGTGATCAGGTCCACCAGCGGGTAGAGCTTCTCGAAGCCGCGCTGGCCGCGCTGCGGCTCGCCGATGTACTGGACCGTGAGGAGCCAGTAGAGGTCGGCCACCGAGAGCTGGAGCGCCGGGGAGAGCAGCCGGAGCTGCGCGCTCTTCGGCACCACCGCCACGTCGAACGGGCGGTCCACCCCCATCCGCTCGAGCACCCGGCCAGCCGCGAGCAGCGCGGGCACGGCGAGCGCGGCGGCGAGGCCGAGGGCGAGGAGGGACTCCTTGCGAGAGGGGGCGAGCGCCATGGGCAGCCACGGAAAAGCAGAGCGGCGCCACCCGTTCCCAGGTGGCGCCGCCATGGTACCTCAGGACCCGCGCCGCGTGGGGCGCGGGTCCTGCTCGAGACTAGAACACCGAGTCGGCGGAGAGGCCGATGACCTGGCCCAGGCCCTCGCCAGCCACCGGGGCCGCGCCGGTCACGCTCGTCGGCGCGAGGGCGTGGAGGTCGGTGTTGGCCTTGCCCGTGGCGTCGACCAGCGTCGGGGCCGCGGTGACGATGTTGCCGTCCGGGCCGATCTGCGGACCGAAGAACCCGTCGGCGGCCATCACGCCGTCGCCGTCGATGTCGGACACCGCGGCGGCACCCACGGCCACGGCGTCGCCGGCCGTGTTGTTCGCCGTCACCGCCTGGTAGATGGCGTAAGTCTCGCCCTGGATGATCCAGTCGATCTTCTGGGCCTCGGCGAGGTCCGTGTTCGCCCACTGAAGCTTGGTCGTGCCCGGGGTCTTCCCCTTCGGGATCTCCTGCGCGAAGGCGTAGTAGACACCGGCCTTGCCGCCGGCCACGAGGACCCGCTCCGACTGGCGCAGCGCCTCCTCGGACTTGAAGATGGCCTCGAGGTTGGTCTTCCGCTCCGACGCCTTGGCGCGGAGCTGGTAGCGCATGAAGTTGGGGATGGCGATGGCGGCCAGGATGCCGATGATGGCGACCACGATCATGAGCTCGATGAGGGTGAAGCCCTTGCTCTGCTTCTTCATGTGCGACCTCCGTGAGGGCGGGGCCGCTTTCGAGAGGCCGCCGCTGTTGAGTACCTGGGCGGACGCTGAGCACGCCCCGTGCCATTCCTGCCCAGCGCCCAAGCGGCCGGGATCACTTGGAGGATCACCCCGGCCGACATCCGTCAGGCTGACGGTGCGCGGCAGCCCAGGTCCGTCCGGGCTGACGAATTTCGTCACGGCCCCGGCCGGGGCGCCCCGCTCGCGGTGGGAGTCCCCGGCCGCCAGCCACCGGCCCCGACCTTTGACACCGGCCCGGGTGGGCCACATCATCGCGCGGCCATGATCCTCAAGACGGAAGGGCTCACCAAGGTCTTCGACACCGGCTTCGGCAGGAAGGTGGCCGCGGTGGAGGACCTCGATCTCTCGGTGGCGGCCGGCGAGATCTTCGGCTTCGTCGGCCCCAACGGCGCCGGCAAGACCACCACCATCAA
>JAJYAW010000294.1 GCA_021779335.1 Myxococcales bacterium
GCGGGGGCGGCCGCGCGGCGGGCGCCGAGACCGCGGCGGGGGCCACCGGCGGGGGGGCCGGCGGCGCGGTGGCCTGCGAGGGGGCCAGCTCCTGGATGCGGAAGACGCGGCCGCTGTCCGGGTCGGTGACGTGGATGGTCCCGTCGCCCTGGATGTCGCACAGGACGTTGTTGGCCATCTGCGCCTCGCCGATGCGCTGCAGGCCGGTCTTGAGCGCGGCCAGCCAGTGCTCGGCGTCGATGCGGAGCGTCAGGTCGATGGGCAGCTTCGGCGGCGCCGCCGGGACGAAGACCTCGAAGCGGGGCATGTCAGCATCCCATCCCTGGCGCGGTCACCGGTCACTCCATGGAGACGATGCGGAACTCGGTGCGCCGGTTCTGCGCCCGCCCGGACTCGGTCTTGTTGGAGGCGATGGGCCTGGTGGGGCCGAGGCCGACGGCCTCGAGCCGCTCCTCGGCGATGCCCCGCTTGACCAGGTAGGCCCGCACCTCCTCGGCGCGCGCCTGCGACAGCTTCATGTTCATCGTCTCCGCGCCCACCGAGTCGGTGTTCCCCTCGATCGCGATCTTCATGGCCGGGTAGTCCTTGAGGACCTGGGCCACCTGGTTGAGCAGCGGGTACGAGTCGGGCAGCACCTTCCACTTGGCGCTGGCGAAGTGGACCTGCTGCTTGATGGCGATGCGGTCCTTCTTCACCTCGACGAGCGTGTACTTCTTGGGGCAGCCGTCGGGCGGCAGCCCTGGCACGTCCGGGCACTTGTCGAGCCGGTCCGGGACGCCGTCGTGGTCCCGGTCGACGTCCGGGCAGCCGCCGTTCTCCTTGGGGCCCGGCTCGGCGGGGCACCGGTCCTGGTCGTCCGGGACGCCGTCGCCGTCGCTGTCCAGGATGGGGCAGCCGCGGTTCTCGATGGGGCCGGGCGTGTTGGGGCAGGCGTCGATCTTGTCGACGATGCCGTCGCCGTCGTTGTCGGGGTCCGGGCAGCCGTCCTCGTCCTGGAAGCCGTCGAAGTCCTCCGGGTCGAGCGGGCAGCGGTCGATGTCGTCGGGGATGCCGTCGCCGTCCGAGTCCTTGACGACCGGGCAGCCGGCGTTCTCCTTCGGGCCCGGCGCGGTGGGGCACTTGTCCTCGAGGTCCGGGACCCCGTCGCCGTCGGTGTCGACCTTCTCGATGATCACCGGCTTCTTCGGCGCGACCGGCGCCTCGGGCCTGGGCGGGCGGATGGTCACCTGGGCCGGACCGCAGCTCCGGGAGAGCTCGAGCGCCCGCTTCACGCTCTGCTCCGCCACCTGGAGGTGCGAGGCGGCGCGGGTGGCGTAGCCCCCGTCGATCTCCGAGACGCCGAAGTCGAGGTTGGCCTCGGCCAGCGCCAGCTCCCTGGGGGCGCACTTCATGGCCCCGCTCTGGCGGGCCTTCTCCACGTCGGCCTTCACCACCTCGGCGGTGCGGCGCAGCTTCCCGCCGGTGGCGCAGCCGGCCAGCAGGGCCAGGGCCACCGCGACGACGCGCAGGCGGCTCAAGGCGCGCCCTCCTGCGGCGCCCGGTTGCTCGCCGCGATGGCCTTCTTGCGGGCGTCCTGGGCGAGCTCGCGGGCCCGGGAGGCGTGGGTGACGGCCGCCTCGAACCGCGAGGCGCCGGACTCCTCGCGGGCCTGGTGCAGGTAGGCCTCGGCGGAGGTGAACTCGTACGGGGCGGCGGTGGCCGCGCCTGCGGCGCGCGCCCCCTCGAGTTCGACGTCGGCGTCGATGAGGGCGCCGGTGGACTGGACGGGCCCGCAGCCCGCCAGCAGGGCGAGCGGGAGCAGGGCGAGGAGGGGCCGCACGGGGGTGGACTCCTTTCGTGAATCCAGGAGCGCTCGACGCTACCCGCGGGCTCCGGGCCAGTCAAGGAACGCGGGGCGCGGTCACGCGCCGGGGCGCGGGCGGCGCAGCGCGGCCACCAGGGCCTGCAGGGCCTGCCCCCGGAACGGCTTCTCGATGTACCCGTCGGCGCCGGCCTTCGCGGCCGCGGCGTGATCGGCCGGGCGGGAGCGGGCCGTCAGCATGTGGATGGGGACGCCGGCCAGGGCCGGGTCGGCGCGGAGCAGCCGCAGCACGGCCAGGCCGTCGAGGCCGGGCATGACGATGTCCAGCAGCACGAGGTCGGGGCGCTGGACGGCGGCCTCCTGGAGCGCCCGGGCGCCGCTCTCGACGCAGCGGACCTCCACGCCGCCCCCCTCCAGCATCGCCTGGACGAGCTCGCGGATGACCGGCTCGTCGTCGACGAGGAGGACGCGGAACGGGGTGGTGGGCGGCGCCATCGCCCCCATTGTGCCAAAGGGACGCCCCGGCGGGAAATGGGGCGCGCCCGCGGGCGGATGCGGCGGGTGGCCGCCCCGCCCGTCCGCTCAGGTGGAGGTGGGGACCCGCTCGCTCGGCGCGGGGCTGGCCGGCGGGAGGGCGAGCGGCTCCAGCGGCAGGATGACCCAGAGGGCGACGTAGATGACGAGCCCCCAGAGGCCGAGGAGGGTCGCCAGCACGAAGGCCAGCCGGAGCATGGCCACCGGCAGGCCGAAGCGCGTGGCCAGGCCGCGCGCCACGCCGCCGAGGAAGCGCCCCTCGCGGGCGCGGGTCCACTCCCGGACCGGCTGGCGCTCCACCATCCAGCTCGTGCAGGCGGCGCAGCGGGTGGAGCCCGGGCGGTTCTCGGTGCGGCAGTACGGACAGAGCATGGTGTTCCTCCTCCCCGCTCCATACGCCGCGGGCGCGGCGCCATTTCAGGGCGCTCGGGGGGGGGACCCCGAGGTCGCGCCCCCAAAAGGAGGGAGCCGCCCCTCTTCGAGGCGGCTCCCGGGTCCTTCAGGCCGAGGCGAGGCCGGCTAGTCGATCTTGCGCCCGCCCTCGGCGGCCCACTTCTCCAGCATCTCGGTGGTGACCGACTTCGGCCGCTCGATGGCGTAGCCGAGGCCGCGGTCCCAGGTGATGTTGGCGAGCACGCCGAGCGCGCGCCCCACGCCGAAGAGGACCGTGTAGAAGTCCCACTCGCGCACGCCGTAGTACCACTGGATCACGCCGGAGTGCGCGTCCACGTTCGGCCACGGGTTCTTGGTCTTGCCGTGCTCCGTCAGCACGCCCGGCGCCACCTCGTAGATCATGTTGACGAGCTGGAAGAGCGGGTCGTTGGGCAGGTGCTTCTTGGCGAACTCGTTCTGCGCCACGTAGCGCGGGTCGGTCTTGCGGAGCACGGCGTGGCCGTAGCCCGGGATGACCTGGCCGGAGTTGAGGGTGTCCCAGAGGAACTGCTTGAGCTCCTCCTTGGTGGGCACCTTGTTGTTCAGCTTCTTCATGACGTTCTGGATCCAGCCCAGCACCTCCTGGTTGGCCAGGCCGTGGAGCGGGCCGGCCAGGCCGTTGATGCCGGCCGAGAGGGAGTAGTAGGCGTCGCTGAGCGCCGAGGCCACGAGGTGCGTGGTGTGGGCCGAGACGTTCCCCGACTCGTGGTCCGAGTGGAGGATGAAGTACATGCGGGCCACGTCGTCGTAGGGCTTCTTCTGCCCGATCATGTGGGCGAAGTTGCCGCCCCAGTCGAGCTTCGGATCCGGGGCGATGAAGGTGTCGCCCTTGTACTTCATCCGGTAGATGTAGGCGGCGATGACCGGCAGCTTGGCCAGCAGGTTCATGGAATCCTCGAACATGGGATCCCACATGTCGTTCTTCTTGAGGCCGCCCTCGCCGTAGCGCTTGGCGAAGAGCGACTCGCGCTGCATCGCCACGATGGCGGCCGAGAAGAGCGCCATCGGGTGCGAGTCCCGCGGCATGGCGCGGAGCACGTCGAGGACGTACTGGGGCACGTCGGCGCGGGCCCTCCACTCCTCCACCACGCTCAGCGTCTCCGTCATCGACGGGACCTCGCCGGTGAGGAGGTACCAGAAGAAGCCCTCGACGTACGGCTGATCCGAGCCCGGCACCTTGGGCAGCGCCGCGAAGGTCTCCGGGATGGTCTTGCCGCGGAAGCGGATGCCCTCCTGCGGATCCAGGTAGGAGATGTCCGTCACCAGGCTGCGGATGTCGCGGGCGCCGCCGATGCACTGGTCGATGGTCACCTTGTCGATGACGATCTTCCCCTGCTCCTTCACGAGCTTCGTGACGCGGGGCCGGAACGCCTCGATCTTCTCCTTCAGCTTCGCCTTGAGATTGGAATCACCCATGGTGTTGCCTCCAGCGGGCAGCGGGATGGTGCTGCGTGGGGTTACGAGCGCGGTAGAACCGAGGCGCGCACTCTACCCGTGGCCTTTCGAGATGCGCAAACAAGATCAGGCCTAAGTTGTCGAGTTGGAAGGTCTATTTAGGATTCGAAGGGCCTGCGGTGACCGCCAGGATCGACTGGACCGGTGGCCCGTCGGGGGGCAGCGAACCGCGTGAACTCGGAGCGGGATCCTGGGGTTCCCGGCCGGGCCGTCCCGCGGCGGCGGGATCGGGACCCCCGCGCTCCGCGGCGCGAGGCGCGCTGGGCCGTGGTCGGGGCGCGGCCGATGGCCGCAGCGGACGGCGAGGGGCCGGCCGCCGGCGACC
>JAJYAW010000295.1 GCA_021779335.1 Myxococcales bacterium
CGAGCCCGCCGCGGACCCCGACGCCGCCGCCAGCGCCGCGGTGGCGGCCGCCTTCCCCTCCCGCGCCGCCTGGTCCGCCTGCGCCTTGAGGCGGCGGTAGAGGTCGTAGTTGCCCTCCCACCTCGTGGCGCGCCCGTCCCCCTCGAAGGCCAGGATGGCGGTGGCCACCTTGTCGAGGAAGTACCGGTCGTGGGTCACCAGGAGCACGCTCCCCTCGAAGGAGAGGAGCAGCCGCTCCAGCACGTTGAGCGTGACGAGATCCAGGTCGTTGGTGGGCTCGTCGAGGACCAGCACGTTGGCCCCCTCCAGGAAGAGGCGGGCCAGCAGCAGGCGGTTCCGCTCGCCGCCGGAGAGCGCCTTCACCTGCAGCTTCTGGAGCGACGGCGGGAAGAGCAGGTCGTCCAGGTAGTCGCGCAGCGCCACCTTGCGGCCGCCCACGTCGATGAAGTCCTCCCCGTGCCAGCCGGGCGCGCCGCCGCCGGCGGCCTGGTAGACCGTCTGCTCGCCGTCCAGGCTGGTGCGCTGCTGGTCGTAGTAGGCCACCCGCGTCTTCTTGCCGGTGGTGAGGGTGCCGCCGTCCGGCTCGAGCTCGCCGAGCAGCACCTTGAGGAAGGTGGTCTTGCCCACGCCGTTGGGGCCCACCAGCCCGACCCGCTCCCCGGCCTTGAGCCGGAAGTCGATGCCGCCGAGCACGGTCCGCTCGCCGAACCGCTTCACCAGCCCCTCCGCCTCCAGCACCACCGCCGAGAGTCGCGGCGGCGCCGCCACCTGGAACTCGGCCACCTTGGGGCGCTGGAAGCCGCGCTCGGCCATGAGCCGCCTGGCCCGGTCGATGCGGGCCTTCGACTTGGTGCGCCGCGCCTCCGGCCCGCGGCGCAGCCAGGCCACCTCCTGCGCGATCCACTGGTCGCGCTTGTGGGAGGCCAGGCCGGCCTGCTCCTCGGCCACCAGCTTCTGCTCCAGGTAGGTCTCGTAGTTGCCCGGGTAGCTCGTCACGCCGGCGCCCGGCGTGATCTCCAGGATCCGGTCCACCAGGTCGTCGAGGAAGTAGCGGTCGTGGGTGACCAGCAGCAGCGCCCCGGCGTGCTCGTCCAGCTCCTCCTCCAGCCAGTCCACCGTGTCGGCGTCGAGGTGGTTGGTCGGCTCGTCGAGGAGCAGCAGGTCGGGCCGCGAGAGGATGGCCCGGGCGATGGCCACCCGCTTGCGCGTCCCGCCGGAGAGCTCGGTGACCCGGCGGTCCCAGTCCTTCACCCCGAGCCGGTCCAGCAGCCGGCGCGCCTCGTGGGCGGTGTCCCAGCCGCCCAGGTGCTCCACCCGCTCCGAGAGGGCCGAGAGGTCGTGGAGGAGCTTCTCGTGGAGCGCCTCGTCCCGCTCCGCCTCGAGCCGCGCCGTCAGCGCCGCGTGGGCGTCCAGGGCCGCCTTGAGCGGCGCCCGGGCCACCTCCAGCTCGGAGGCCACCGTGGCGCCCTCCGCGAACTCCGGCTCCTGCGGCAGGTAGGTGACGGCCGCGCCCCGCCGGAGCTGCAGCTCGCCCCGGTCCGGCTCGGCGGCCCGCGCCAGGATCTTCATGAGCGAGGACTTGCCGGAGCCGTTGACGCCCACCAGGCCGACCCGCTCCCCCTCCTCGATGGTGAGGGTCAGGTCGTCGAAGACGGTGCGGCTGCCGAAGGAGAGGCGCAGCCCGGCGGCGTGGAGGAGGGTCACGGCAGGCTGTCTAGCACGGCCCCGCCCGCGACGGCGCCGCCACGAAGAACCGCTTGAGCGCGAGGAAGCGCCGCTCCAGGAGGTGGAAGCTCGCGGCCGCCAGCGCCAGGCTGGCGAGCGCGCCGAGCGCCGCGTAGACCAGGTAGCCGGCGCGGGAGCCCAGCAGCGCCGCCCCCGCCGGCGCGGCGGACAGCGCGGCGAGGGCGGCGCGGTGGACGAAGTAGTGGACCACGTAGAGCCCGTAGCTGTAGCGCCCCAGCAGGCGGAGCGGCCGCGCGCCCAGCAGCCGCTGCAGCGGCGCCGCCGTCCCCTCCCCGACCACCGCGCCGGCCACCAGCCCCCCGAACCCCAGGCCCAGCAGCGAGTGGCTCCAGATCTCCATGGCCGGGCGGTGCATGTCGAACGGCCCCTGGGCCAGCCCCAGCGCCAGGAAGCCGGCCGCGCCCGCCGCCAGGGCCAGGGGCCAGCCGCGGCGCACCCAGGGGCGAAGGGCCTGGTCGCGCAGCGCCACCGCCAGGAGCGCGCCCAGCGCCAGCTCGTCGAGCCGGCCCGGCGTGACGCGGTAGGCGCTCCCCACCGGCCAGCCGGAGGCGTGGACGATGAGGGCGCGCAGCCCCGGCCCGGCCAGCACCAGCGCCGCCGCCGTCCAGGCCAGCCGGCGCCCCCGGGCCAGCAGGACCACCGCCGGCCAGGCCAGGTAGAACTGCTCCTCCACGGCCAGCGACCAGAAGTGGGAGAGCGGCGGGATGACCTGGCGCGCCGCGTAGGCCCAGTTGCCCAGGTAGCTCCAGTACCACCAGCCCCAGCGCCCGAAGGTCCAGGGGTCGATGAGCCCCGCCGCCGGGCCGAGGAGGCCGAAGAGCGCCAGCGCCACGAAGTAGAGCGGGAAGATGCGGAGCGCCCGGCGCGCCAGGAAGTCGCCCCACCAGCGGCGGGCGCCCAGCGTGTCGACCAGGATGCCGGTGATGAGGAACCCGGAGAGGACGAAGAAGAGATCCACCCCCGCCCAGCCCAGGCCGAGCGCGGCGATGACGGCCTGGTCGAGCGGCGCCCGGCCGGGCCAGGCGTTGAGGAAGTGGGCCGCCAGCACCCCGCCGATGGCCACCCCGCGCAGCCCGTCCAGGCTGGGCATGGGGCGCCGCAGGCTGGCGGCGATGCGCAGGTCCGCCGCGGCCGGCGCGGGCGCGGTCAGGCCGGAGGCGACGTCCACCATCGGCACCGCGCCGCGCCAGGTCGGGAAGCGAGCCTCCCCACCGCCCTCAGGCCTGCTGGGTGCGCCCCAGCGCCTCCGCCTTCTCCAGCGAGCGGCGGATCTCCTCGCTCGGCTCGCGGGAGCGGTCCCCCTTCTTCACCAGGCGGCGCACGTGCGAGACCGCCTGGGCCAGCTCGGTGTTGCCGTTGCCGCCGCGCTCCAGCACCGTGTCCAGCTTCCGGATCCGGTCCTTCACTTCCCGAAAGGTGTCGTTCACCGGGGCTCCTGGGCGGGGGGTGGGTGGCGCTCGTCCCCGGATCCTTAGCACCGGCGCCGCCGCTCCGCCCGTTTCCGCCCGGGCTCCCCCGCCTTTCGGGGAGCCCGGCGCGCCGGTCAGCTCCTCCCCAGCGCCTCGGCCAGCTGGGCGCGGGCGGTGGCCAGCGTGAAGCGGGCCTGCACCTCCTGCGCCGCCGCGTTGGTGACCGCCACCTGCGCGTCGGAGAGCTCGATGGCGTTCCCCAGCCCGGCCTGGTACCGGGCCTCGGCCAGGCGGAGCAGGTCGCGGGTGTTCACCACCACCTCGGCGCTCGCCTCCACGGAGGCGCGGGCCGAGCGGACCGCCAGCCGCGCCTGCTCCAGCTGGAGCCGGATGGCCTGGCGGAAGGCCTCGTCGTCGGCGTCCAGGGCGTCGAGCGTGGCCTGCGCCTCGCTCACCCGGGCCGCCCCGCCGCCCCCGGACAGCAGGGACCAGGTCAGCGTCAGGCCGGCGCTCCAGCTCCGCCGCGTCTCGTCGACGGCCGGGCCGGCCTCGCCCACCGTGCCCCCGGCGGCCACCGCCGGCAGGAAGGTGCTCCGGGTGGACTGCAGCGTGGCCACCTGGGCGTCGCGCAGCCGCGCCCGCGCCGCCACGTCCGGGCGGTTCGCCAGCGCCTCGGCCAGCAGGGCGTCGATGGACCCCTCCTCGCCGGGGAGCGGCGCCGGCTCGGCGGCCGCCAGGGGATAGTCGGTCGAGGCGGCCACGCCCATGGCCTGGTTGAGCTGGGCGTGGGCGGTGGCGAAGCCGTTCTCGGCGCCGATGAGCTGCACCACCGCGTTGGCCCGGTCGGCGCGCGCCTGGGCCAGGTCGATCTCGGGGCGGGTCCCCACCTCCACGAAGCCCTTCACCTGCGCCAGGTGGGCCTCGCGGTTGGCCAGCGTCTCCTTGGCCACCGCCACCAGGTCCCGGGCCGCGGCGGCCTGGAACCAGGCGGTCCGGACCGCCAGCACCACCGAGAGCCGGGTGGCGCGCTCGGTCTCCGCCTGGGCGGCCGCCGCCGACCGGCCGGAGCTGGCGCCGTACCAGGCGCCGGTGTCGAAGAGGGTCTGGCTGGCGCGGAGCCCCAGCGAGAAGCTGTTGGAGGTGCTGCTGCCGGGGCCGAGCGGGTCGGGCGAGCCGCCGCGGCTCGCCCCGGCCGTCAGGCCGACCTGGGGCAGCAGCGCGGCGTTCCCCTCGGCGGCGCGAGCTTTGGCCGCGCGGGTCTGGGCGCGGGCCGACTGGAGCTGCGGCTGGTGCGCCAGCGCGGTGGCCACGGCCTGCTCCAGCGTGAGGGGGCCGTCGGCGTCGGGGGCCGCGGCCGGCGCGGGCGAGGCGG
>JAJYAW010000296.1 GCA_021779335.1 Myxococcales bacterium
CCGCCGCCGGTCGAGCCCCGCCCGCCCTACCCGGGCCGCGCCTGGCAGCGTCCGCTGGTGGACCTCGAGGCCGTGGAGCGGCTGGTCCGGGACCCGGCCTGGAAGGTGCTCGACGTGCGCAGCGCCGAGCGCTGGCGCGGCGAGGCGGAGCCGTTCGATCCGGCGCCCGGGCGCATCCCCGGCACCCTCAACCTCCACCACGCCGAGAACCTGGGCGCGGACGGCCGCTTCAGGCCGGCCGCCGCCCTGCGCGAGCGCTACCTGGCGCTGCTGGCCGGGACGCCGCCGGAGCGGCTGGTGGTCCACTGCGGCTCGGGCGTCTCGGCGTGCCACACGCTGCTCGCGCTCGAGCTGGCGGGGCTCCCCGGCGCGGCGCTCTACGTCGGCTCCTACTCCGAGTGGTGCCGGCGCGGCCGGCCGCTGGGACGTGGCTGAGCGGCGCGGGGCGTCGCCGCCGCGGCCTCGGCGCCTACCGCCTCACCCCGAACGGCCCGAGCTCCCCGGTCGCCTCGCCCCACGCGGCCTCGACGCGGCCGACCTCCGCCGCCGGCGGACCGCGCCGGCAGAAGTCGAGCAGCGCCTCGAGGTCGGCCCGCTCCCCCTCGGCCACCGCCTCGACGCGACCGTCGGCCAGGTTGCGCACGAAGCCGCGCAGCCCGAGCCGCTCCGCCACCGCGGCGGTGGACTGCCGGTAGAAGACGCCCTGGACGCGCCCTGAGACGACGAGGTGCAGGCGGGCCCGCGGCATCACTCCCCCAGCAGCGCGAGGAACCCGGCCTCGTCGACCACCCTCACGCCGAGCTCGCCGGCCTTCCTGAGCTTCGAGCCCGCCTCGTCGCCGGCCACCACGAGGTCGGTCTTCCGGGAGACGCTCCCCGAGACCCGGCCGCCGCGCCGCTCGATGGCCGCCTTGGCGTCGTCGCGGCTCATGGTGGAGAGGCCGCCGGTCAGCACCACCGTCTTGCCGGCGAAGGGGCCGCCGCTCGCCGCCGCCTCGGCGGCCGGCTCGACCCCGGCGGCCAGCAGCCGCTCCACCACGGCGCGGTTGCGCGGCTCGCCCGTCCAGGCGCGCACCTGGCGGGCCACCTCCGGCCCCACGTCGCGCACCGCCTGCAGCGCCGCCTCGTCGGCGTCGAGCAGCGCCGCCACGCTCCCGAAGGCCCGCGCCAGCTGCCCGGCGGTGGCGTCGCCCACCTGCGGGATGCCGAGCGCGAAGAGGAGGCGGCGCAGCGTGGTGGCCTTCGACCGCGCCAGCGCGTCGAGCAGGTTCTGGGCCGCCTTCTCCGGCAGCTCGGGCGGCGCCTCGCCCTCGTCGCGCTCCTTCCTCGGCCGGCTGAAGAGCTGCTGCCAGTCCTCGAAGCGGACCCGGTAGAGGTCGGCGAACTCCTTGACCAGCCCGCGCTCCACCAGCGCGGCGCAGAGCCTCTCGCCCAGCCCCTCCACGTCCATGGCCCGCCGGGCCGCGAAGTGGCGCAGCCGCCCGACGAGCTGGGCGGGGCAGGCGGCCCCGGTGCAGCGCCAGGCCTTCTCCCCCTCCTGCCGCACCACCCTCGCGCCGCACTCCGGGCAGGCCGCGGGGAAGGCGAACTCCCGCTCCTCGCCGGTGCGCCGCTCCGGGATGGACTTGACCACCTCGGGGATGACCTCGCCGGCGCGCCGGATGAGCACCCAGTCGCCCACCCGGATGTCCTTGCGGCGCAGCTCGTCCTCGTTGTGCAGCGTGGCGCGCGCCACCACCGCGCCGCCCAGGCGGACCGGCTCGACCTCGGCCACCGGCGTGAGCACGCCGGTGCGCCCGACCGACGCCCAGATGCGGGTCACCCGGGTGGCCTCCTCCTGCGGCGGGTACTTGAAGGCCACCGCCCAGCGGGGCGCCTTGGAGGCGGCGCCGAGGCGGGCCCGCAGGTCGAGGTCGTCCACCTTCACCACGACGCCGTCGGTGTCGTAGGGCAGCTCGAAGCGGCGCGCCGCCATCCGGTCGCGGTAGGCCTTCACCTCGGCGAGGCCGCGGCAGCGGCCGTTCTCGGCGTTGACCTCGAAGCCCAGGGCCGCGAGCGCGGCCAGCTTCTCCCAGTGGGTGGCCCAGGGCCGGGCGCCGGGCACCAGCGCCTCGTAGGCGATGAAGGAGAGCGGCCGGGTGGCGGTGATGCGCCAGTCGAGCTGGCGCAGGCTGCCGGCGGCGGCGTTGCGCGGGTTGGCGAAGGGCGGCTCGCCGGCGGCCAGCAGCCGCCGGTTCATGGCCTCGAAGTGGGCCTTCTGCAGCAGCACCTCGCCGCGCACCTCGAGCCTCGGGGGCGCGCCGGCCGGGAGGGCCTGGAGCACGCCGCGGTTGGCCCCCAGCGCGCCGACGGTCCGCAGGTTGGCGGTGACGTCCTCGCCGGTGACGCCGTCGCCGCGGGTGGCGCCGTGGACGAAGCGGCCGCCCTGGTAGACCAGCTCGACGGCCAGCCCGTCCAGCTTGGGCTCCGCCACGTAGTCCACCGGCGCGTCGGCGCCGGTCCCCAGCAGCTTGTGGATGCGGGCGTCGAACTCGTCGAGCTCCTCGTCGGAGACCACGTTGCCGAGGCTGAGCATGGGCTCGCGGTGGGCCACCTTCTCGAACCGCTCGGAGGGGCTCCCGCCCACCCGCTGGGTCGGGGAGTCCGGGGTGCGCAGCCCGGGGTGCGCCTCCTCCAGGCCGGCCAGCTCGCGCAGGAGCCGATCGTACTCGGCGTCCGAGAGGACCGGGTTGTCGAGGACGTAGTAGGCGTGTTCGGCGGCGCGGAGCCGCTCGCGCAGCTCGCGGGCGCGGCGGGCCGCCTGGGCGGTCGGCATGGTCGGGAGGATGGCGCGGGCGCGGCCGCGGGGCAACCCTGGAGACGGAACCCTGGAGACGGGCCGAGGCGTCCTGCTTCAGCTCCGCCGACTAGAAGGTGCCCTGGTCCTCATTGCCCGCGGCCGGCACCTCCGCGGTCTTGTAGAAGACGTAGCCGGCGGACTTGTAGCTCACGGTCTTGGTGGACGGGATGCCGTCGCCGTCGAGATCTCCTTCGGCGACCACCACGAGGCTGGCGATCCCTCCCGCAGTCCCCGGATCCTCCGCGGTGAAGCTGTAGGAGTAGTAGCAGTCGCCCTGCACCACGATGGGCATGAAGCGCCAGCCATTGACCCCATTGACGAAGGAACGCTTGCCGGAGGAAAGGGCGCCGGCCGGATTCGGCAGGCCGATCCACGTGCTTCGATCAGCCGGGTCGGGGAGCATCTGGAGGTTGGAGACGGTGTCACCCGCTGCGCGCCCCACGCCGTCGAGGATGGTGGCCCGCTCGGCCGTCCGGGAGCGCATCTGGACCCTCCCGTACTGGGGCATGGCGATCGAGGCCAGGATGCCGATGATGGCCACCACGATCATGAGCTCGACGAGGGTGAACCCGGATGGGCGACGAGACGAGTGCGTCATGGCTTCACTCCTGGGCCGCCATCCTGAGCGGCCACGATCTTCCAGCGTCCCGGCGCAACCTCCAGGACCTTCTTGCCCTTCTTCGCCTCCTGCTCTCGGAACTTCTCGAGCTGGGCGGGATCCACGGTGACCCCAGCCTGCGCGACGAGCCAGGTGCCGTTGTCGGTCACCATGGAGCGGGTCCCGGCCGGAGCGCCATCGAAGGTCTTCACGCGAGGAGGCGGCACGGCCGTCGCGAGCCGGTAGCCGTGATAGCCGATGCCCGCCAGCAGCACCAGCACCAGCGCGATGACCGGCCCGCGCCGCCGCCGCTCCTCCGGCTCCTCGCGCCCCTCGCCGGCCTGCACCGAGATGACGCGCGCGCCGGCGGCCGGCCCTCGCGGGGCCGGGCGGGGCGAGGCCTCCGGGGGTGGCGGACCGCCGGCGGCGACCCGGTGGGTGGCCTCGGAGAAGTCCACGGCCTCGCGCACCAGCGCGTTGCGCACCGCCTCGAGCGCGGCCTGGTGCTCCGGCGGCGCGCCCTGGGCCAGCGGGTTCACCTGCGCCAGCAGGGCGTCGAACTCCGCGAGGAGCTGCTGCACCGCCGCGTCGTCGACCCGCGCCGGCGTGGCAGGAACCGTGGAGAGCGCCACCGCCACGCGCAGCCGGAGCACGGCGGCCCGGTAGACGGGCTGGGTGTCCAAGGGCAGGACCGCGCCGCCCAGGACCTGGCGCTCCAGCTCCGACATGGCCGCCACGGCCTGGCCGGTGAGCGCGGCGAGCGGCGCCTCGGGCCGGAGCTTGCCGCGGGCGTGGAGGACCAGCGCCGACTCGGCCTCGTCCTCGGAGGGGGCGTTGGCCGGCCAGTCGGCGCCGGCGGACGCCGCGGTGGCGGGTGAGATGGACGCGGCGGCGGGCCCGGTGTAGGGCGGCGGCGCCACGCGCTCCGGCGCGGCCGCGCCCCTCGAGGCCACGGGCGCGGCGACGGCCACGGCGGAGTCGATGGGCTCGAGCCCGGAGAAGAGGTCGTCGGAGAGCGACCCGCCCGCGGCGGCGGGCTGGGCCGACGGGGCCATCGAGACCACCGGTGGG
>JAJYAW010000297.1 GCA_021779335.1 Myxococcales bacterium
CCCGGGCGGCGGCGGCCCGCCGGCGCCGCCTGGGGGGCGAGCAGGCCGCCTCCGTCGTGGCGGATGCGGAAGGTCGAGAGCATGGCGCCCAGCGCCTCGGCCTGGCCGTTCAGCTCCATGGCCGCCGACGAGGACTCCTCGGCGCTGGCGGCGGTCTGCTGCATGACCCGGTCGACCTCCGAGACCGCCTTCTCCACCGCCCCGATGCTGGCGCTCTGCTGCCGCGCCGAGGCGGAGATGGCGGCGATGACCGAGGTCACGCCGTTCACGTGGGTCGAGATCTGCCCCAGCATCGCGCCCACCTCGCGGGCGGTCGCCTCGCCGCCGCCGGCCTGCTGCACCGACTCGCGGATGAGCACCTCGGTCTTCTGGGCGGCCTCCTTGGAGCGGAGCGCCAGCGAGCGGACCTCCTCGGCCACCACCGCGAAGCCGCGCCCGGCCTCGCCGGCCCGGGCCGCCTCGACGGCGGCGTTGAGGGCCAGCAGGTTGGTCTGGAAGGCGATGTCGTTGATGTCCCGGATGATCTGCGAGGTCCCCTCGGCGCTGCTGCGGATGCGCCCCATGGCCACGTTGAGCCCCTCCATGGCGGTGGTGCCGAGCGCCGCCACCTGCTGCGCCTGGACGGTGAGCTCGTCGGCGCGGGCGGCGGCGGCGGCGGCGCGGCGCGTCTCCTCGGCGATGCCCTCGAGCTGCCCGTTGAGGCGCTCCACCTCGCCGGCCTGCGCGGTGGCGCCCTGGGCCACCGCCTGGGCCGAGGCCGAGATCTCGTCGGCCGCCGTCGAGACCTGCTGCACCGCCGCCGTCACCTGGTCGAGGGCCGAGGCGAGCGCGGAGGCGGTGCCGTTGACCGCGTCCACCAGGACGGCGTGCTCGCCGCTGTAGCTGGTCTCGATGCGCTCGGTGATGTCGCGGGCGGCCATGCGGGAGAGGGCCCGGGTGGCCTCCTGGATGGGGGCGTCGAGGGCGTCGAAGGTCTCGTTCATGCCCGCCACCACCCGGCGGAAGTCGCCCTCGTGCCTGGCGGCGTCGGCGCGCACCGAGAGGTGGCCCTCGCGGGCGGCCGCCGCCAGCGTGGCGGCGTCGGTGGCCAGCGCGCCGATGGAGGTGATGGACCGGTTGAGGCTGTCGCGGAGCCTGGCGAACTCGCCGGGCCACGCCTGCGTCAGCGGCGGCGGGACGTCGCCGCGAGAGATCCGGTCCAGCACCTCCGAGGTGGACTGGAGCGGGGTGATCACCGCGTCGAGCGTGGCGTTGATCCCCTCGACGATGCGCTTGAAGTCGCCCTGGTGGCGCGAGGCGTCGGCGCGCACCGCGAGGTCGCCGGCCGCGGCCCCCTGGGCCAGGGCCTTGGCGTCGGCCACCAGCAGGTGGACCGCGCGGGCGCACAGGTCGAGGCTCTCCTGGAGCGCGGCGAAGTCGCCGGGCCAGGCCCCGGCCATGGGCTCCGGCAGCTCGCCGCGGGAGATGCGCCCGATGGCGGCGGCGGCCTGGCGGGTCGGCCCGGTGACCGCGTCGAGCGCCCCGTTGATCCCCTCCACCACGCGCCGGAACTCGCCCTGGTGGCCGGTCGCGTCGGCGCGGCTGGAGAGGGCCCCCTGGGCCGCCCCTTCGGCCACGGCGGTGGCGTCCCGCACCAGCCGCCCGACCGCCTCGATGCAGCGGTTGACCGAGTCGCGGATGCGCTGGAAGTCGCCCCGGTACGCCGTCTCGACGCGGGGCGGGATCTGGCCGCGCGAGATCCGCTCCAGGCTGTCGGAGGCCATCGAGATGGGCTCGTTGAAGGCGTCCATGGTCCGGTTGAGCCCCTCCAGCACCGGCCGGAACTCCGGGCTGACCGCCGCCAGGTCGGCGCGCGCGGCGAGCTCCCCGCGGTCCACCGCCTGGCTGAGGCGCAGCGCGGAGCCGGTCAGGGCGCTCACCGAGCCCGCCAGGGCGCGGAAGCCGCCCTGGATGAGCCAGACGGCCAGGGCCATGGCGACGACCAGCCCCGCCACGCCGGCCCAGAGCAGGCGCCGCCCCTCGGCCTCGGCGCCCTGCACCCGGGCCGTGTTGTCGGCGGCCGCCTTGATCTCCTCGGCCGAGAGCGCCGCGAGCTCCGTGATGAGGGTGCGGATCTCGTCCTTCACCGGGATGATCACCTGGTTGAGCCGCTGCGGCGGCAGGGTCCCGTCGGCGTGGGCCGCGGCCACCACCGCGGCGAACCCGGCGGCGTACCGGTCCACCGCGGTCCCCGCCTGGGCGAGCCTGGCGCGCCACTCCGGCGAGACGCCGGCCTGGAGGGTGGCCAGCGTCGCGTGGAGCCGGTCCATCTCCCCGCCCCACTCCTTCTGGTACTTGGCCTGCTCGGCGCGGTCGCCGGCGTTGATGATGAAGTCCTTCTCGAAGCGCCGCACCCCCAGCGCGGCGGCCCGCGTCTCGCCCACCAGGAGGAGCGTGGTGCTGGCCCTCGCCAGGCGGCTGGCCGCGCCGCCCATGACGTCGAACCCCCAGAACCCGGCGCCCGCCACGACCGCGGCGCCCAGCGCGATGAGGATGAAGCCGACCACGAAGCGGGTGACGATCTTCACGAGCCTCTCCCGTGCGGCCGGCGCGGCCGCGGTGCGCTCCCCAGGTGCGGGCTGCAAAGCCCGTTCCGGGCGCGCCCCCGAGGGAGCGCCGGACCGGGCGGAGGAAAGGTGCCTGCGAGCCGGGGCTTGCAGCGCCCGGCGCGAGGGGCGCTGGCCGAACCGGGGTTGACGACGTCCCGCCCCGTGCACCCGGGGTCGAGCCGCACCCCGCTCGACGGACCGATCGCCCGCGGCGCTGGACGGCCCTCGTATCCCGGGCGAGGGACGGCGCCTCGCCGCCCCGCCCGCCCCTCACCCCTTCCGCAGCGCCGCCCCCAGCTCGGCGTAGAGGTGGATGGCGCTCCGGATGCCGCGCTGGAAGTCCCCGAGGTGCAGGCTCTCGTTCTCCGAGTGGGGGTTGGAGTACGGATCCTCCACGCCGATGAGGATGGCGGGTGCGCCGCCGAGCGCCCGGGCGAAGGGCTCGACGAAGCCGATGGACCCGCCGCAGCCGATGGCCAGGGCCGGCCGCCCGTACCCCTTCTCCAGCGCCCTGAAGGAGGCCGCGAAGGCCGGGTGGTCGAGGTCGGTCATCCAGGGGGCGCCGGCCATCTCGGTGTGGAGCTTCAGCTCCAGCCCCCACGGCACGGCCCCCTGCAGCGCCGCCACCAGCCGCTCGCGCACGTCGGCCGGGTCCATGTCGGCCACCAGCCGGACGCCGACCCGCGCCCAGGCCACGTCGTTGATGATGTTGCGGGCGTCCTTGCGGCTGGAGGCCTGGATGGCGTTCACCGCCAGCGAAGGCTGCCACCAGTTCACCTCCAGCGGGTGGCGCCCGCCCAGCAGCTGCACGCCGGGGCGCAGCCGGGCCTGGCGGCGGAAGTCCTCCTCGCCGATGGGGAGCGCCTGGATGGCGTCGGCCTGCGCCCGGGTGAGCGGGCGCACCTTGTCGTAGAGCCCCGGGATGGCGATGCGGCCGTCGGCGTCCACCAGCGTGGCCAGCATGCGGCACAGGGCCAGCGCCGGATCCGGCACCGGGCCGCCCCACATGCCGGAGTGGACCGACTGCTCGAGCGCCCGCACCTCCACGTCCACCATGACCAGCCCGCGCAGCGCCACCGTGATGGAGGGGACGCCGGTGTCCACGTTGCCGGTGTCGGTCAGGATCATGGCGTCGGCGTCGAGGCGGGCGCGGTACTTCTGCAGGAAGGCCGCCAGGTGCTCGGAGCCGATCTCCTCCTCGCCCTCGACGACGATCTTCACGTTGAGCGGGAGGTGCTTGGCGCCGCGCACCCAGGCGTCCACCGCGGCGGCGTGGGTGAGGATGCCGGCCTTGTCGTCGGCGGCGCCGCGCCCGTAGAGCCGGCCGTCGCGCTCGGTGGGCTCGAAGGGCGGGCTCCGCCAGGCCTCCGGCTCGCCGGCCGGCTGCACGTCGTGGTGGGCGTAGAGGAGCACGGTGGGGGCGGCCGGGTCCTCCAGCCGCTCGCCGTAGACGTACGGGTGGGCGCCCTCCACCTCCAGGATCTCGACCTTCTCGAAGCCGCGCCGGCGCAGCAGCTCCGAGACGGCGGTGGCGCTCCGCTGCACCTCGCCGGCCGGGAAGCCCGGGAAGGAGACGGACGGGATGCGGACGAGCCGCTTCAGCTCGTCGAGGTAGATGGCGGCGTTCTTCTCGTAATGGGCCAGGGCGAGGTCGACGGGCTGTTCGGGCATGCCCCAGGATATAAGGGGGGCCGATGGCTGGCCTGCGACCCAATGGGGATCGTCCGCACCCCGCCGGCCGGGCGCAGGCGCGCCGCGCGCTCGCGGCGGCGCTCGGCGTGACCCGGCTGGCCCGGCTCACCGGCCTCGACCGCGCCGGCGTGGAGGTGGTGGCGGCCGTCCGGCCCGGCGGCCACGTCCTGCAGGTCACCAACGGCAAGGGGGAGACCTTCGCCCGGGCC
>JAJYAW010000298.1 GCA_021779335.1 Myxococcales bacterium
GGTGGTGTGGCAGGGGGGCGGTCAGGAGGCCGTAGCCGGTCGGCACCTCGCGCGGTTCCACCGCCACCAGCGCGGGCAGCGGCTCGGCGCTGGCCGCCAGCTCGGGCTTCTTCTTCACCGCCGTGGCCAGGGCGCGCCGGGCGCAGTCGTTCTCGACCCCCAGCTCGCGGGCCTTCACGACCGCCAGCTCCAGCCCCTCCTGCGCCTTCTGCTCCAGCGGCTCGACCTTCTCGCCGATCTGCGCCTGGTACTCCTCCAGCAGCGCTGCGTCGGCCTTGACCTCCCGGGGCACCGGCGCCTCCAGGAAGATGCGCGCGAAGTTCTCGTAGAGCCGGCCGATCCGCTCGAGCGCGCACACCGCCGGCCCGGCCACGCCCAGCTTCACCACGGCGGTGTACTGCTCCTCGAGCCGCTGGAGCCGGGCGCCCTTGGCCCGCAGCTGCCCCTGCAGCAGCCGGGGCGCGACGGCGAGATCGATCTTGCGGTACTCGGCGTAGGCGGGCTCCAGCTCGCGCAGCGCCGCCTCGGCGACCACCGGCAGGCCGCGGTCCTTCACCCGGTCCCGGTTCTTGCGGTAGTACTCCAGCCCCTGCTCGTAGGCCCGCTGGCCCGCGGCGGCGTGGCCGCCCCTCTCGAGGAGCCTGGCGATGCGGTCCTGGGCCCAGAGCCAGTCGTCCGGGGTCCGGGCGTAGCTCCGCTGGTAGGCCTCCAGCCGCGCCAGCTCCTTGGGCGCCTGCCCCTGGCGGGCCGCCAGGTCGGTCAGCGAGAGCGCCAGGCGGGCCGCGTCGGGCCCCGCCGGCCAGGTGTCGAGGTAGGCCTGGCTGTTGGCCTCGGCGCGGCCCCAGTCGCGCAGCCCGGCGCGGAAGACGGCCGCGTTGATGATGGCGTCGGTGGCCTTCTTCTCGTCGTAGCCCTGGGCCTGGGCCTGGACCGGCGGCGCGGCGGGCGCGGGCGCCCGGCCCCTGGGCTCCTTCCTGGGCGGCGCGGCGCGCTGCCGCTTCCACTCGCGGAAGTAGCGCTCGTAGGCGTCGGCGGCCCGCGAGAAGTCGGCGATGGCCTCGTACCCCTCGGCGTTGTCGTAGAGGCAGCGCGGCGCCAGCGCGTCGCCCGGGTACTTCTGCAGGAGGAGGTCGCGCACCTCCATGGCCTTGTCGACCCGGTGGGCCCGCCCGTAGTCCACCGAGGCGTTGTAGAGGGCGGTGGCGGCCAGCGCCGTGGCCGGCCAGTCCTTGACGAAGGCCAGGTAGGCCGCGGCGGCCCCCTCCCAGTCCTGCCGCTTCTCCAGCTCCTCGATGATCTTGAAGGCGCTCTGCTCGATGACGCGGGGCAGGTCGTCGCGGAGCTTGGCGTGGGCGTTCACCAGCGGCGCGTTGGCGTAGAAGCGCTTGGCCCAGCCGTTCAGGTTCCGCCAGTCGCCCAGCTCGTTGTACGCGTCGAGCACCAGGTTGGTGGCGTACTCGGCCTCGCCGCCGGTGGGGTAGTCCAGGGCCACCTTGGTGAAGAGATCGATGGCCTCGGCGTAGGTGTAGTGGTCGTAGTAGAGCTTGCCGGCCCGGTAGGCCGCCTTGGAGGCGAGCTTGCCGTCCGGCGCCCAGCGCAGGTAGCGCCGGTAGGCCTCGACCAGCTTCTGGCGCTCCGGCGCCAGCGGGATCTTCCGCTTCTGCCCGGTCTGGGCCGGCACCGGCGGCAGCGCCTTGCAGGCCTCCTCGTGGGCGAAGAGCGACCCCTCCAGCGCGTCGGCGAACCACTTGCCGGGCTTGCCGGCGGCCCCGCCGGCGCGGGCCTGGGCGGCCCGGCCCTCCATGGCCGCCACGTCGAGCGCGGCCACGCGGTCGTACTCGTCGGCGGCCTCGGCGAACCGCCCCAGCGCGTAGAGGAGCTCCGCGTGATAGAAGCGCATCTCGTAGGCTGAGGGGCTCTCCCCGAAGACGGCCAGGTAGTCGGTGTAGACGCTGGTGGCGTAGCCGGCCACCGTCTGGTCGTCGGTCTTCTTCCACTCGTTGTGGTAGCGCAGCGCCAGGGTGCGCAGCGTGTTCTCGGCCACCGAGCGCGCCTCGGCGGTGGCCTTGGCGTTCCTGGGGTCCCGGCCCGCCGGCGAGGCCTCGAAGTCGGTCAGCACCTTGACGAAGGCGTGGGCCTGCTGCACCGCCAGCGGCTTGTTGCCGAGCCGCCCCGCCATGGTGACGATGCGCGACTGCGCGAAGGGCGCCTCCGGCGTGAGCGGCCGCTCCCGGACGAAGCGGTGGTAGATGAGGATGGCCTCGCGGTCCTGGCCGTCGGTCCAGTAGAGATCGGCCAGGGTCTTCAGCATCTCCCAGGCGCCCGCCTCGCCGCCGATGCGGCGGAAGTCCTCGAAGGCCGCCTCGGCGGTGCCGACGTGGGGCCAGGTGCGGACGTAGTCCTTGCGGGCCTCCTTGACGAGGGCCAGCTTGCGGTCGGCCGGGATGGTGGTGGTGGGCAGCTCGCCGAAGAAGATCACGCCGCGGAAGAGGTCCAGGGCGGCGGCGAAGTCGCCGAGGTTGTACTGGACCCAGCCCTGCTTGTAGAGCGCGTACCCGTAGACCGAGCTCTCCTTGTACCCGGCCGCCTTGGCGTAGGCCTCCAGGGCGCGCCGCAGGTTGGCGTTGCGGTCCCCCTTGTTGGCCCTGTCGAAGTAGTACTCGCCGAAGGCCATCCAGGCGTCCGGGACGTAGGGGGACTCGGGGAACTTCTGGATGAGCGCCCGGTAGGCCTTCATGGCCTCCGGGTCGGCCCGGTCGCGCTGCAGCAGGTTGCGCGCCAGGAAGAAGAGCACCTCGTCGAGCCGCTCGTACCTGGGGTGCTTGGCGATGATGGTCTTGTAGAGGACCACCGCCTGCCGCTGCAGGTCCCTCGACTGCCCCTCGGCGTCCGCCTTCTCGGCCAGCAGGCGGGCCGCCCTGGGGTCGCCCCGGGGCAGGCGCAGCGCCTCGCCCTCCTTGCGGTTGGCCTCGAAGAAGAAGTACTGCGCCTCCTCCCAGAGCAGCTCGGCGAGCCTGAAGTAGTACCTGGGCAGGTCCTGGTCGGCGCCGACGCTGGAGAGCTTGATGAGCTTGCGGAGGCTGGCGATCTCCTCGCGCCGCTTGTCGGAGAGCTTCACCTCGATGCCGGCGCGGAACTGCTCGAACTTGATGGCCGGCCCGGCCGGCCCCTCGGCCGGCTTCCTGGCCGCCTCCAGCGAGCCCTCCAGCGAGGTGTCCGGGCCGATGCTCTTCTTCTGGCCGAGCGCCCCGGCCGGCGCGGCCCGGGGGTCGGCGGCGGCGCGCGCGTCGGCGGCGGCGGCCGTGGACGGCCCGGCGGCGAGGAGGACGGCGACGGCGAGCGCGGCGTGGCCGGCTGCGGCTCTGTTCACGGGGATCTCCCGGCGGCGGGGCTCAGGGGGCCGCGGACCGGGGCGGACGGTCCTTGCAGCCCTTGGTGAGCGTGTAGGAGTAGGTCCCGAGCTCGTCGCGCCAGAACTCGCCCTCGTAGGGCCAGTAGAGCTGCTCGTCCGAGACGGCGTGGGTCCAGCGGAGGTTCTTGACGACCTCGACCTGGCTGCCGGCCGCCAGCGAGCTCTCCAGCGCGTCGCGCTCCTGGCGCGACACCTCGATCTCGATGCGCAGGGCCTGCGCCAGCATGGAGCGGAGCTGGTCGCGCTCGTAGGCCAGCTTGCCGCGCGCCCGCAGGCCGGCCTCGGTGGCCACCTGCCCCTTCTCCTTGGCCAGGCGGGCCAGCAGCCCCTGGCCCAGCGGCGAGGCGCGGAACGCCCGGTCCCGCTTGCCCAGGCCGGTGTCCACCTCGGCGTCGATCTCGCGCGCCGTCTCGACCAGCCGGCGGATGGACTCGTCGGTGAGCGCCAGCTTCATGACCCGCGGGCTGGCCGCCTGCTCCAGGAAGGAGGAGGGCGCGGCCGGCCTGGCGGTGATGGTCACGAGCTCGTCGTAGAGCGGCTCGTAGACCCGGGTGAACTCCTTCAGGACCGAGCTCGCCTCCGGGTAGCGGCAGTTCTCGTAGTAGATGATGGCCTTCAGGACCCAGGACTCCGGGAAGTACTCGTCCTTGAAGTAGGCCGACTGCAGGGTGAGCAGGTTCCCCAGCGCCTTCTCGTGCTCGCCGATCCGGTAGTGGGCGTAGGAGGCCTCCCACAGCCCCTCCAGCCACTGCGGGCCGCCCCAGGGCATCTTGCCGTAGTAGAAGATGGCGTAGCGGTTCTGCCGGTTCTGGTAGTGGAGGCGGGCCAGCTGCAGGAAGGCGAGCTCGCGCAGCGCCGCATCGCCGGTGCGCCCCTTCTTCGGGTTGGTGAGCCGGACCACGTCCTTGAACTTCTCGTTGGCCGCCTCCTCCTGCCGCAGCGCGTAGAGGGCCAGGCCGTCCACGAACTGGGCGCGGGCGTAGACGTCGACGCCCTCGTCGGGCGCGGCCTGGCCGCCCCGGCCCGCCCGCGCGCC
Source organism: Myxococcales bacterium (assembly GCA_021779335.1). GTDB lineage: Bacteria > Myxococcota > Myxococcia > Myxococcales > Anaeromyxobacteraceae > JADKCZ01. The sequence goes on from JAJYAW010000298.1 coordinate 4,449, forward strand.
GCCGGCGCCCGCCTCGGG
>JAJYAW010000299.1 GCA_021779335.1 Myxococcales bacterium
GGCCCGCCGCGCCACCGCCAGCACCGGCACGCCGCGCCGGGACAGGGCGCGCGCCAGCGCCGCCCCGAGCCCGGAGGAGGCGCCGGTCACCACCGCCAGCCGGCGCGCCGTCTCGCTCACGCCGGCAGCCCTCCCAGGAAGGACTCGAGCGCGGCCGTGAAGGGCGCCGGGGCCTCCAGGTTGGAGAGGTGGCCGGCGCCGGGGAGGCGCACCAGCGCGGCCCCCTTCACCCCGGCCGCCAGCTTCTCCGCCTCGGCGGGCGGCGTGAGCGCGTCCTCCTGGCCCACCACCACCAGCGTGGGGCAGGTGACCGTGGCCAGCGTGGCCGTCGAGTCGGGGCGCAGCGCCATGCCGCGCTGGGCCGCCGCCACGCCGGCGGGGGTGCCGCCGTTGACGAGGTGGCGCACCTGCCGCACCACGGCGGGATCGGGGTCGGGCTTGAGCAGCTTGGGGATCATGGCGTCGGCCACCCAGCCGAGCCCCTGCTCCAGGGCGCTCCTGGCGAAGGCCTCCCGCCCGGCCGCCCCCTCGGCGGTGTCGGCGCCGGCCCGGGTGTCGCAGAGCGCCAGCCCCCGCACCAGCCCGGGCGCCTGGCGCCACACCTCGAGGGCGAGGTAGCCGCCCATGGAGAGCCCCGCCACCGCGGCCCGCTCCACGCGCAGGTGGGCCAGCAGCGCCAGCACATCCTCGGCGAGGAGCGCCATGGTGGAGGCGGCCGGGGCCGGGGTGGACTGGCCCAGGCCGCGGTAGTCGGGGACGACGACCCGGTGGTGCCTCGAGAGGGCCTCCACCTGGGCCGCCCACATGCCGCCGTGGAGCGGGAAGGCGTGGAGCAGGACCACGGCGCCGGGCCCGCGGCCGACGTCGTTGAAGTGGAGGTCGCAGCCGCTCACGTGGAGGGTTGGCATGGGGGTGATCGTTAGCACTTCTCGCCTCCGGCCTCGATGCCCCTTATGAATAGCGCATGACCTCCTTCGACCGGTTCGGGGTGACCGAGCGGCTCATCCGCGAGACCCTGGCCGCCGCCCTCTCCCGGGGCGGTGACTTCGCCGACCTCTTCTTCGAGCACGCCGTCGGCTCCGACCTGGGGCTGGAGGACGGCGCCGTCAACCGGGCCTACGCCTCCGTCTCCCTGGGCGTGGGCGTGCGCGTCCTCAAGGGCGACCAGACCGGCTACGGCTACACCGAGGACCTCTCGCTGCCGGCCATGCTGGAGTGCGCCCGCACCGCCGCCGCCATCGCCGACGGGCCGGCCCGCGACGCGCCGCTGGCCTTCCACGTGCGGCGCGACCTGCCCAGCCGCTACCCCCTCGAGCGCGCCTGGGACCAGGTCCCGCCGGAGGAGCGGCTGCCGCTGCTGGCCGGCCTCAACGAGCGGGCCTTCGCGGCCGACGCCCGCGTCCGCAAGGTGAACGTCCACCTGCGCTCCGAGGCCACCTCGGTGCTGGTGGCCGACTCGACCGGCCGCCTCGCCGAGGACTCGCAGCCCATGACCGTGCTCTCGCTCTCGGTGCTGGCCGAGCAGGGCGGCCGGCGCGAGCAGAACGGCTACAACGTGGCCGGGCGGGCCGGCCTCGAGTTCTACACCCCGGAGCGGCTGGGCCGGGTGGTGCGCGAGGCGGTGGCCCGCACCGCCGTCCTCTTCGAGGCGGGCGCGCCGCCGGCCGGCGAGCTGCCGGTGGTGCTGGCGGCCGGCTCGTCGGGCATCCTGCTCCACGAGGCCATCGGCCACGGCATGGAGGCCGACTTCAACCGCAAGGGGACCAGCATCTACGCCGACAAGATCGGGAAGGTGGTGGCCCGGCCCTTCGTCAACATCGTGGACGACGCCACCGGCGCCGGCGCGCGCGGCAGCATCAACGTGGACGACGAGGGGAACGCCGCCGGCGTGACCCACCTGGTCCGGGACGGCGTGCTCGCCACCTACCTGCACGACGCCATCTCGGCGCGCCACTACGGCGTCAGCCCCACCGGCAACGGCCGGCGCGAGAGCTACCGCCACCCGCCGCTGCCGCGCATGCGCTCCACCTACATGCTGCCCGGGCCGCACCGCAAGGAGGAGATCATCGCCAGCGTGAAGCGCGGCCTCTACTGCCAGAACTTCTCCAACGGGCAGGTCAACATCGGCGCCGGCGACTTCACCTTCTACGTGAAGAACGGCTGGCTCATCGAGGACGGCAAGCTGACCCGGCCGGTCAAGGACGTGAACATCATCGGCAACGGCCCCAAGGCCCTGGAGCAGGTGGACATGGTGGCGGACGACCTCGAGATCGACGAGGGGGGCTGGACCTGCGGCAAGGACGGGCAGTCGGTGCCGGTCTCGCAGGGGCTCCCCACGGTGCGGGTGGCCTCGCTGACGGTGGGCGGGAGGGGCCGGTGACGCTCCTCGAGATCGCGAAGCTGGCGGCGGGGCTGGCCACCCGCCACGGGGCCGGCGAGGCGTCGGCCGGCGCCTGGCGCTCGCGCCAGGTGGAGGTGGCCTGGCGGGACGGCCGGCTGGAGAAGATCGCCGAGGCCACCACCCGCGGCCTGGGGCTGGACCTCTACGTGGACGGCCGCTACGCCGCCGTCTCCACCAGCGACCTGCGGCCCGCGGCGCTGGAGCGGTTCGTGATCGAGTCGGTGGCGCTGGCCCGCGCCATCTCGCCCGACCCGCACCGCCGGCTCCCGGACCCGGCGCTCTACCAGGGGCGCGCCGACGAGGCGGCGCTGGAGCTCGCGGACCCCGCCTACGACGCGGTGGACGCGCCGACGCGGCGCCGCCTGGCCGAGGCCCTCGAGGTGGCCGCCCGCGAGGTGCCGGGGGCCGGCCGGGTGCTCTCGGTCTCCACCTCGGTCTCCGACACGCAGGGCGAGGCGGCGCTGGTCCACACCAACGGCTTCGAGGGGTGGCGCCGCAGCACCGCCTTCTGGATGGGCGCCGAGATGACCGTGCAGGATCCGGACGGCCGGCGCCCGGAGGAGTCGGCCGCCACCGGCAGCCGCTTCTTCGGGGCGCTGGAGGCGCCCGAGGCGGTGGGTCGGCGCGCCGCCGAGCGGGCCCACTCGCGCCTCGGCGCGGTGAAGGGGGCCTCCGGCCTGGTCACGCTGGTGGTGGAGCCGCGCGCCGCCGGGCGGCTGGTGGGCGCGCTGCTCGGCCCCATGACGGCGGGCGCGCTGCAGCAGAAGCGCTCCTTCCTGGAGGGGCTGGCGGGCCAGGCCATCGCCAGCCCGCTCCTCGACCTCACCGACGACCCGCTGCTGCGGCGCGGCTTCGGCTCCCGGAGCTACGACGGCGAGGGGCTGGCGGCCCGGCCGCGGCGCCTCGTGGAGGCGGGCGTGCTCCGCGAGTACTACGTGGACTGCTACTACGGCCGGAAGCTGGGGCTGGCGCCGACCACCGGCCGCCCCTCCAACCTCTCCTGGCGGCTCGGCCAGAAGGGGCGCGACGCCCTGGTGGCCGACGTGGGCGAGGGTGTGCTGGTGACCGGCTTCCTCGGCGGCAACTCCAACTCCACCACCGGCGACTTCTCGCTCGGCGTGCGGGGCTTCGCCATCCGCGGCGGCCGGCTGGCCGAGCCCATCGGCGAGATGAACGTCTCGGGCGACCAGCTCACGCTCTGGAGGCGGCTGGCGGCGGTGGGCGACGACCCCTACCCCTACGCTGCGCTGCGCACACCCACGCTGGTCTTCGAGGGGGTCCAGCTGGCTGGGACCTGAGGGACCCACCCGGCGGCGCGCCCCCCGCGCCCCCCCCCCCGGCGAGCCGCGCACACGGTTGGGGCGTGGCTTTGTTCGCGCGGACTGCGTATTCAACTGCCGTGGCCCGCATCCTCGTCATCGACGACGACGCCGACATCCGCGACGCGGTGACCGAGGTGCTGTCGTTCGAGGGCTTCGAGGTGTTCGCCGCGGCCGAGGGGGAGCAGGGGCTGGTGCGCTGCCGGCAGCTCAGGCCGGACCTCATCTTGCTCGACCTGATGATGCCCGGCATGAACGGCTGGGACTTCCTGCGGGCGCTGCGGCGCGAGGAGCCGATCGCGCGGACGCCGGTGGTGGTGGTCTCGGCGCTGGGGCGCGTCCCCGAGCTCCAGGTGGCCGGCTTCCTGCCCAAGCCGTTCGGTCTGGACGCCCTGGTGGCCCTGGTCCGCAGCGCCACCCACCGCGCCGGCGCCGGCGCCTCCCACCCCTGAGCCGCGCCAGGCGGGCGATCCGCGTCAGGCGGGGCCGAGGGCGTCCGCCGCGCCGCCCCCCGGCCCGGTCAGGGCCGCCTCCAGCACCCAGCGCGCCGCCCGGGTGGCCGCCGCCTCCAGCTCGTCGAGCCGCCCGTCGAAGAGGTGCGTCGCCCCCTCGATGGCGAGGACGAGCCGCTCCCCCGGTCAAGTCCCAATCTCTGTGTAAATCATACTTCGCGTGAAGCTCCTCGGGTGGATCAGGCCGCCTTGGCGACGACGACCTCCTTCGA
>JAJYAW010000300.1 GCA_021779335.1 Myxococcales bacterium
GGCGACGCCGGGGACGCCTCGGCGGCGGTGGACGACCTCTACAAGCTGGTGGCCGCCAGCCCGCGCGACCGGGGCGCCCGCGTGGCGCTCGCCCGGCGGCTCCAGGCCAAGGGCGACCTCGCCGCGGCCCGCGACCAGTGGAAGGCCGCGCTGGCGCTCCAGGAGGACGTGGACGGGCTGTTGGCGCTGGCCGAGGTCTCCCGCCTGGCGGGCGACAAGCCGGACGAGCAGCGGTCGCTGGAGCGGCTCTCGCAGCTCGACCCGAGCGGCACCGAGTGGAAGCGCATCGCGGAGATCCGGCTGGCGGCCGGCGACCTCGACGGGGCCGAGAAGGCGCTGCGCCGGGCCCTGGCCCGCGACCCCAAGGACGCCAAGGCCAGCCTGACGCTGGCCCAGGTGACGCTGCGGCTCGGCAAGCCCCAGGAGGCGCTGGAGCTCTTCCGGGCCGCCGGGGCCGACGGGGCGGCCGACCGCGAGGCGCTCGAGCGGCGGCTCAACGTGGAGCGGCCGGCCCGCGGCGACGTGGCGGCCATCCAGCGGGCGGTGGGCGCCCTCATCGACCGGACCTACCGGAGCCGCCTGAAGGAGCTGCCGCGCCTCTCCGGCCGGCTCACCGTGCGCGTCACCGCCGACGGGGCCGGCGGCGCCACCCTCGTCGAGGTGCTGGAGGACTCCGTCCACGACGACGACGTCCGAGCCTGCGCCTACTGGAACCTCCGGGATGCCGCCTACCCAGTCAACAAGCCGGGCCGCTACTCGTTCAGCTTCACGCTCCGGCCGGGTCGCTGACCGCCCGCGCCCGCCGCGCTCCGGCCCCCGGGGTCCGCGGCGCGGCGCCCAGGTCCGCAGCGGGCTGGACGTCCTCCTCGCCTCGCGGGGCGGCCCCTTGCGGCGCCGCGCCACGGGGCTGATCTGCAACCCCACCGCGGTGGACGCGCGGCTGCGCCACGCCGCCGACCTGCTCCACGCGCTCCCGGGGGTCCGGCTGCGGGCCCTCTTCGGGCCGGAGCACGGCGTCCGCGGCGACGCCCAGTACATGGCGGCGGTGGACGGCGGGCGCGATGCGCGCACCGGCCTGCCCGTCCACTCGCTCTACGGCGCCGCGGCGGCCTCGCTGGCGCCGACCGCCGCGCAGCTGCGCGGCCTCGACGTGCTCTGCTTCGACATCCAGGACGTGGGCAGCCGCTACTACACCTACCAGGCCACCATGCTGCTCTGCATGGAGGCGGCGGCTCGGGCCGGCGTGGGCTTCGTGGTGCTGGACCGCCCCAACCCCATCGGCGGCCTGCTGGTGGAGGGGCCGCGGCTGCGCCCCGGCTTCGAGAGCTTCTGCGGGCTGCACGACCTGGCGCCGCGCCACGGCATGACGGTGGGCGAGCTGGCGCTCCTGTTCCGCGAGGAGCGGGGGCTGGACCTCGACCTCACCGTGGTCTGGTGCGACGGCTGGCGGCGCGGCCAGGGGGCGCGGGCCGCCGGCCTGCCGTGGGTTCACCCCTCGCCCAACATGCCCACCCCGGAGACGGCGCTCGTCTACCCGGGCACGTGCCTGCTGGAGGGGACCAACCTCTCGGAGGGGCGCGGCACCACCCGGCCCTTCGAGCTCCTCGGCGCCCCCTGGCTGGACGCCCACCGGCTGGCCGCCGCCCTCGCGGCGGAGCGGCTGCCGGGCGTGGCCTTCCGGCCGGCCAGCTTCGTGCCCACCTGGGACAAGCACGCCGGGGTGCGCTGCCACGGCGTGGAGCTGCACGTCCTCGACGCGGCGGCCTTCCGCCCGTTCCGCACCGGGTTGGCCTGCGTGCTCCACGCCCGCGCCCAGGCGCCGCGCGCCTTCCGCTGGCGCACCGAGCCCTACGAGTTCGTGGAGGACGTGCCGGCCTTCGACCTGCTCTGCGGCTCGGCGCGCGAGCGGCAGGGGATCGAGGCGGGCGCCACCCTGGCCGAGCTGGCCCGCCCCTGGCCGGCCGAGGAGCGGGCCTTCGGCCGTCGGCGCGCCCCGCACCTGGGGTACCCTGGCTGACGTCATGCCCGGCCGACCCGAGATCGCGCTGCTGGGCGGGTCCTTCAACCCGCCCCACGTGGCCCACGTGATGGCGGCCTGGTGGGCGCTGGCCACCCAGGGCGTGCGCGAGGTCTGGCTGCTGCCCGCCTTCCGCCACCCCTTCGGCAAGCCGCTGGCCCCGTTCCAGGACCGGGTGGAGATGTGCCGGCGGGCGGTGGCCTCGATCCGCGGGGCCCACGTCTGCACCGCCGAGGCCGAGCTGGAGGGCGACCCGCTCTGCGGGAAGATGGCCCGGACGCTGGCGCACCTGCGGGAGAAGCACCCCGGCCTCGACTTCGCGCTGGTGGTGGGCGCCGACATCCTGCCCGACACGCCGAAGTGGTACCGCTGGGACCTCGTGACCGCGCTGGCCCGGGTGGTGGTGGTGGGGCGGCAGGGCGTCCAGGGGGGGGCGGCGCCGGCGCTGCCGGACGTCTCCTCCACCGAGGTGCGGGCACGGCTCGGGCGGGGCGAGGACGTCTCGGCGCTGGTGCCGCGTGCCGTGCTCGAGTACGCGCTGGAGCGCGGGCTCTACCTCAGGCCGCGCGGCTGAAGCGCAGCTCGCCGCCGTCCACCTCGACGCGGACGTCGTCGCCGGCCTCGAACTCGCCGGCCAGGATCCGCTCGGCCAGCGGCGCCTCGACGAGCCGCTGGACGGCGCTCCGCATGGGCCGGGCGCCCAGCTGGGGGTCGTAGCCGCCGTGGTCCAGCAGGAAGGCCGCCACCTCGGGCGCCGCCACGTAGCGGATGCGCCGCTCGCCGTGGAGCCGCGCCGCCGACTCGGCCAGCAGGAGCGCGGCGATGCGGGCCACGTCGTCGCGCGACAGGGAGGGGAAGACCAGCCGCTCGTCGAGCCGGTTCCACAGCTCGGGGGGCACCGCGCCGCGGGCCGCCTCCAGCACGCGGTCCTCGCGGGATCCGGACTGCCCGGCCGCGCCGAAGCCCATCGAGGGCTGGGAGGTGCGGGTGGCCTCGCTGGCCCCCAGGTTGCTGGTCAGCACCACCACCGCGTTGGAGAAGTCGATGTGGCGGCCGCGGCCGTCGGTGAGCCGCCCCTCCTCGAGCACCTGCAGGAGGAGCTGCTGCACGTCGCGGTGGGCCTTCTCGATCTCGTCGAGCACCACCACGGAGGCGGGCCGGCGGCGCACCGCGTCGGTGAGCTGCCCCCCCTCGCCGTACCCCACGTAGCCCGGCGCCGCGCCCACCAGCCGCGCCACGCCGGTCGGCTCGGCGCACTCGCTCATGTCGAGCTGCACCAGCGCGTCGCGCGAGCCGTAGAGCGCGTCGGCCAGGGCGCGGGCCAGCTCGGTCTTGCCCACGCCGGTGGGGCCGAGGAAGAGGAAGGAGCCCATGGGGCGGCGCGAGGCGAAGCCGGCGAAGTTGCGCTTGAGGACGCGGGCCACCTTCCCGATGGCGTCGGCGTGGCCGATGACGCGCGCGGAGAGGGCCTGCTCGATGGACAGGATGCGCTCCCGGTCCGAGGCCAGCAGGCGCGACTCCGGGATGCCGGCCATCTTGGCCACCACCCGGGCCACCTCGGCGGTGCCCACCTCGCGCCGCCCCTCGCGGCGGGCCCGGCTGCCGGCCAGGTCCAGCACCGCCACCGCCTTGTCGGGCAGGAAGCGGTCGGTGACGTGGCGCGCCGAGAGGGCCGCCGCCGCCTCCAGCGCCTCCGGGGCGTAGCGCACCAGGTGGTGCCGCTCGTAGCGGGAGGCCAGGCCGGAGAGGATGGTCACCGTGTCGGCCACCGTCGGCTCTCGCACCAGCACGGGGGTGAAGCGGCGCTCCAGCGCCGCGTCCTTCTCGATGTGCTGGCGGTACTCGTCGTGGGTGGTGGCGCCGATGCAGGGGAACTCGCCGCGCGCCAGCGCCGCCTTGAGCTCGTTGGCGGCGTCCTGCGGCCCCTCGCCGGTGGAGCCCGCGCCCATGATGGTGTGGATCTCGTCGATGAAGACCACCACCCGGCCCTCGGCGCGCCGCACCTCGTCCTTGAGGCCGATGAGCTTCTCGGAGAAGGAGCCGCGCAGCTGCGTGCCGGCCACCAGGCCGGCCATGTCGATCTCGACCACGGTGCGGCTGGCGTGGGCGCCGCCGTCGGCCAGCAGCCGCTGCGCGATCCCCTCCACGATGGCGGTCTTGCCGACGCCGGGCTCGCCCACCAGCATGGGGTTGTTGGTGCGCCGCTTGCCGAGGACGTCGATGGCCTCCTCGACCTCGCGCTCGCGCCCCACCAGCGGGTCGAGTTTTCCCAGGGCGGCCAGCTCGGTGAGGTTGCGCCCCAGCTGCGTCAGCCAGGGGAACTCTCGCGGATCGAGGGCGTGGCGCGAGCGGGGGGCGCGGGCCGGTCGCGGCGCCGCCTCCGCGGCGGCGGGCGGGGCGGCGGGCAGGGTGGAGGGCTGG
>JAJYAW010000301.1 GCA_021779335.1 Myxococcales bacterium
CGTCGCGCAGCCACGTGCGGGTGCTCGAGCGGCGCGCGGCCGCGGGGCAGCCGCCCTGCGCCCTCGTCGAGGTGGAGATCGAGACCGGCCGGCCGCACCAGATCCGGATCCACCTGGCCCACGCCGGCCACCCCCTCGCCGGCGATCCGCTCTTCGGCGAGGGCGGCCTGCCCATCCCCGGGACGCGCGCCCTGCCGGGCGATCCCGGCTACCTGCTCCACGCCATGCGGCTCGAGCTCGACCACCCGGCCGACGGGGCCCGGCTGGTCATCGAGTGCGCCCCGCCGCCGGCGCTGCGCTGACCCCGACCCCGCTGACCCGGAGTTCCGCCGTTCGTCCGCCGGGCCGCCGCGCGGACCATGGACCCCTGGATCCGGGCGTGACGACGAGCACGGCGTGCGCGACGCCCGGCCCCCAGGTCGAGGCAACGGCTCCGGGGCTGCGCCTGAAAGTCACACGGACCCGTCCCGGGCGTCCTGACACCGTCGGGAGTCGCTAGCATCGGCCGGTCGATCCACACGAGGAGGCCGCCATGCACCGGTCCACCGCTCCCCTGGCCGCCGCGGCGCTCCTCTCCGCCTGCGCCTCCAGCGCGCCCCCCGACTGCGGCGCCGTCCCGCAGCCGGCCATCGACCAGTGCACCAACCCCGCCTGGATGCAGCAGCAGGCCGACCAGCTCGGCGCCACCTGCACCGATCAGCTCGTCTCCCGCTGCTACGACCTGCTCGGCTCGCCCCAGAACGCCGCCCGGCTCACCCGGGCCGCCTGCGACGACTACTGGGCGCCCTGCCTCGACCCGCTCCAGTCCGACTGCACCCCCGGCGACGCCCCCAGGATCTGCCACCGGGTGGTCCTCTCGCTCTATCCGACCCACTTCCGCACCGACGCCTACTTCACCGGCAACCAGGTGGGCATGAGCTGCCGCCAGTTCTTCCTCCCGGGCAAGCCGCTGCTCGCGACGCCCGGCAGCCCCATCGACGAGCAGCTCCAGGAGCGGATCTGGTCCCGCGTGAACCCCTGGTACGACGGGAGCTTCAGCCAGTCCCTGACGGTCGATCCCGTCGCGTCCGCCGCCACGTCGCTCTCCACGCCGGTGGAGCCGCTGGCCTTCCTGCCGGCGGCCGGCGCCGCCGTCGCCCCGGTCCCCGCCAGGCTGAGCGCCGCGGTGGCCCCGCTCGCCGCCGCCCCGGAGCGCGCCGCCGCGGCCGCGGCCGGTGCGCCCACCGTCATCCCCCCTGGCACCCACTCGCTCGACATCGGGCCGCTCACGCTCGCCTGCACCTCCGACCGCCAGGTCGCGCCCGACCTGAGCTGGCGCAACAACAGCTACTTCGACGACCCGTTCGCCCTCGAGCGGAGCGACATCGCCACCGTGGCGAGCTGCGACGCCTACGCCATCCACAAGTACTACGACTGGGCCGTCTTCCGGGTCCGCATGCAGCGCGACATCTCCTTCGACGACGTCCCGGACGCCCTCCGCGTGGCCGCCGCCTACCGCTCGACCGGCCCCGGCAACGTCGGCTGGCTCATGGTCAACCAGCGGGTCGTCTCGCGCTCCTGGAACCCCGCCACCTTCTCCATCGGATCCAACCCGGCCTTCCCCCTCACCGCCGGCGTCCCCCGCGACGCGAGCCTCGTCCACGAGCTCCTGGCCGGCGGCAAGTCCGCCATCGCCGCGCTCGCCCCGGCCGATCACGCGCACCGCCTCCTCTTCACCGGCGAGCTGGCGGGGTGGAGCCTGCCGTGCGGCGGGCTCGCCGGGTGCCTCTCGCCGCTCGCCACCGAGGACTGGACCTGGCACGGCAACGGCTTCACCCGCTACCTGGAGCAGGGCGTCACGCCCTTCCAGGAGGAGACCATGCGGCTCTACCGGCAGCAGCTCCTCGAGCTCTACGCCCGCCGCGCCCAGGTCGAGCTGGCCGCCGCGCTCGCCGGCAAGGCCGTGGCCACCCCGGCGCTCGACCTCCTCTGGGCGCCGCCCGCCGGGCTCCTCGCGCCGCTGCGCGCTCGGGCGCTGGCCCGCGGCGAGCTCTCCACCACGCTCACCGCCGTCACGGACCGGGAGCGCGCCTTCCTGCGCGACCAGTTCGCCCGCGACTGGCCCGACATCCAGGCCCGCTACGCCGTCCTCGGCCAGGCCGAGGTGGAGGCGCGGCTCCAGGGGCTCGACGAGCTCCTCCAGGACGCCTACACCAAGGTCCACGACTTCGGGTGGCAGCCGGCGCTCACGAGCTGCCTCTCCACGACCCCCTCGGTCCTCTGCGGCTGGCTGCCCGAGATGTTCGTCGACCGCTTCCAGGGGATCCGCGAGGAGCGGCTCCTCGACCTGCCGGCCACGGGGTCGCTCGACCTCCCGGACGCCGGGCCGGGCGCCGACCAGCACCGCTGCCAGGCCTTCCTGCGCGGCGCCAGCTTCCCCGCCCTGCGGACCTTCGCCTTCAGCTGCCCGCTCAACTCGGCGGTGGGCGGGGCGAGCAAGTTCGAGGTCTGCGGGTGCAGCCGGGCGGGGCCGGACGCCTTCGCGAGCGTCGAGCACTGGCACTGCGGGGACCAGCCGGGCGAGAACCTGGACGTCCCGCTCGCCGACACGAGCGCCTATCCCCTCTTCTACTCACCGTACGACTACCGGACCGACTTCCGGGCCCTGGAGCTCTTCATCACCCGGACGCAGCGGATGAACGAGGTGGCCTTCGCGGTGGCCACCGCCTTCATCCCCCCGTGCAGCCCCACCCCGACCATGACCGAGGCCCACGTCGCCACGCAGCAGTTCGGCAACGGCGTCTTCGGCGCCACCCTCGGCGAGACCTTCGACTGGTCGAAGGACGGGCTCTCCGACCGCTCGGTGCTCGACGCGAGCGCCTCGGTCTCGGCCTCCTTCGTGGGAGCCACCGCCGAGCTCCTCTCCATCTCGGCCCACGGCGAGAAGGCGCGCGACGGGGCCGGCGCCGGGACGCTCACCCTGCGGGCCGCCGGCGTCGACCTGCACTGGCCGCTCACGCAGACGAGCCAGTCGAACGACTACGCCGGCTGGTCGGGGAGCTACTACTTCTCCATCGGCCCGGTCCCGGTCTCGGTCTCCTGGGGCGTGGGCGGCGGCTGGAGCGCCAGCAGCCACGTCGCCACCGCCGGCCCGGTCGACGTGGCCACCAAGGCGACCGCCGGGGCGAGCCTCTTCGTCGACGGCGGCATCGACGTGGGGCTGGCGGGCGCCGGCGTGGGGGCCTCCATCGACCTCGTCGACATCGGCCCCGACTTCACCGGCTCGCTCGGCATGCGCCGCAGCCCGCTCGGGAGCGGGCTCGCCTCCGACGTGGTGGACGTCTCCTCCCGGCTCGCCCTCGACACGACCCTCCTCTCCGGCCGCTTCTACGGCTGGGCCAAGGTGGGCGCCTGCCCCTTCTGCAAGAAGTTCGACGTCACCCTCTTCGACTGGAGCGGCTTCCACCAGGGGGCCACCATCTGGAGCCGCCACTTCCCGCTCCCGGAGGCCAGCCTCGACAAGCTCCAGGGCTGGAGCACCGCCGGCAAGCCGCCTTCCTGCAACTGACCCCCTTGACCGCCCCCCCTCCCGGCGCGCCGCGGCGGCGCCTCGTCGCCCTCGCCGCGGCGGGGCTGGCGCTCGCCCTGGCGCTCGGCCTCGGCGCGGCCTGGGCCCTCCTCGGCGGGCTGCGCGCGCCGCTCCGGCTCGAGGTCGGGCGGGTCTACGACTACCGGCTCTCCTACCGCGGCGAGGAGGGGGTGGCGCTGGCCGCCGCCCTGGGCGCGACGGCGACCGGGCGCGAGGCACCGCTGCGGGCCCGCTACGCCTTCGACGGCACGCTCCGGCTCGCCGCGCTGGAGGCGCGCCAGGGCGGCGCGCTCGTGGCGGCCTCCTTCCCCGAGGTGCGCGATCTCTCGCTCGAGCTGCTCGGCCAGCGGGCGCTCCCGCCCGACGGGGCGCTCCAGGCGCAGCTCGTCGGGCCGGAGGCCGCGCTCCTCCTCGGCCCGGACGGCGCCGTGCGAGACCTGCGCTTCCAGCCCGGCGCGCCGCCCCTCTTCCGCCAGCTGCTCCTGGCCGTCCTCTCCCAGGGGCGGCTCGACCTCCGGGTCGGTGCGGCGCGCTGGGAGGCGGTCGAGCGGGGCCAGCGCGGCGAGCTGGAGGCGGCCTGGCGGGCCCGGCGCGGCCTCGGCGAGGACGTCGTGGTCAAGGAGCTGCGGCGCTACCGCTCGCTCCACGCCGTGCCGCGCCCGCTCGACGGCCTCCGCCAGGAGCTCCGCGGGCGGCTCACGGCGATCCTCTCGACCGGCGGCGAGCTCCGCCGGCTCACCGCCTCCGAGCGGCTCGCGCTGCGGGGGCCCGACGGGGCGCCGCTCGTCGAGGCCGCCGCCGACCTCACGCTGGAGCTGCGGCGCGTCGGGCCGCTCCCCTCGCCCGGGCCGCCCGCGGCGCAGGCTGG
>JAJYAW010000012.1 GCA_021779335.1 Myxococcales bacterium
GGCCTCCTGCCGGCGCTGGCGGCCGGCGCCGTTCCGGGCGCCCGCGTCCTCTGGATCGGCGTGGCGCCGGAGGCCGTGGCCCGCTACCGGCGCGCCGGCCTGATCCGCCCCGACCTGGCCGACGCCCCGGACGCCGCCCACGCCGACGTGGCGGTGGTGGCGCTCGACGGCGGCTCCAGGGACCCGGAGTACGTGGCCTGGGACGCCCTCGGCTCCGCGAGGGCCGAGGCCGGCGTCTACCTCGACGAGGTGCCGCTGGCGCAGGCCTTCGCGCGGCCCGGGGCCTGGCGGTAGCCGCGGCGGCGGGGCGAGTCGATTTGACGCAGCCCCCGGCGTCACCGGCCGCCCCCACACCTCGACCCATAGAATCGGCCCATGAGCGTACCCGGGGGGAGCGCAGCTCACCCGAGCGGCGACGAGCGCTTCGAGCGGCTCGACGCCGCGCTGCGGCGGCAGCAGCACCAGCCGTCGGCGCTCCTCGAGATCCTGCACGAGGCGCAGGGGCTCTTCGGGTACCTCCCCGGCGACGTCCTCACCTACGTCGGGCGCAGCCTCTCGCTGCCGCTCTCGCGAGTCTACGGCGTCGCCTCCTTCTACAACCTCTTCACGCTCCGGCCGAAGGGGGCCCACACCTGCACCGTGTGCCTGGGGACCGCCTGCTACGTGAAGGGCGCCGGCGCGCTCCTGGCCGGGGTGGCCCAGGCGCACGGCGTCGAGGCCGGCGGCACCACCGCCGACGGGCGGCTCTCGCTGGTGGTGGTCCGCTGCATCGGCGCCTGCGGCGCGGCGCCCGCCGTGGTCTACGACGGCGAGCTGGCCGGCGGCCAGACCCGCGGGGACGTGCTGGCGCGCGTGCAGGGCTGGCTGCCGCCATGAACGCCGAGGGGCTGCAGGAGCTCGCGGAGCGCGAGGGGGCGCGGCGGGGCGCGCTGCGCCACCGGGTCAGCGTCTGCAGCGCCGCCGGCTGCCTCTCGCTGGGCGCCGGCCGGACCCGGGAGGCGCTGACCCGCGCCGTGGCCGACGCCGGCCTCGGCGGCGAGGTGGAGGTCCACGGCACCGGCTGCCTCGGCCTCTGCCACGCCGGCCCGCTCGTGCAGGTGGCCTCGCGCCAGCCGGACGGCCAGGTGGACCGCTGCCTCTACGAGCGGGTCGACGCGGCCCGGGCGGCGCGGCTGGTCCGGCAGCACCTGCAGGGCGGCGCGCCGCTGGCCGAGGGGCGCGTCCCGCTCGACGACCCGTTCTTCGCCCGGCAGCACAAGGTGGTGCTGCAGGGCTCCGGGGACTCGGATCCGGAGCGGATCGAGAGCTGCCTGGCGGCCGGCGCCTACCAGGCGCTGCTCCACGCCCTCACCCGCCTGCGGCCCGCCGACGTCGTCGCCGAGATCACCGCCAGCGGGCTGCGCGGCCGCGGCGGCGGCGGCTACCCGGCCGGCCTCAAGTGGTCCACCGTGCAGAAGGCGGCCGGGCCCCGGAAGGTGGTCATCTGCAACGCCGACGAGGGCGATCCGGGCGCCTTCATGGATCGCTCGGTCCTGGAGGGCGACCCGCACCGCGTGCTCGAGGGGATGGCCATCGCCGGCTACGCCGTGGGCGCCGACCAGGGCTACGTCTACGTCCGCGGCGAGCACCCGCTGGCGCTCACCCGGCTGCGCACCGCCCTCGAGCAGGCCGAGCGGCTGCAGCTCCTCGGCCACCGCATCCTGGGGACCGGCTTCGACTTCCGCGTCGACCTGCGCATCGGCGCGGGCGCCTACGTGTGCGGCGAGGAGACGGCGCTCCTCGCCTCCGTGGAGGGGCGCCGCGGCACGCCCCGGCCCCGCCCGCCCTACCCGGCGGTGAGCGGCCTGTGGGGGCTGCCCACCCTCATCAACAACGTGGAGACCCTGGCCAACGTGCCGACCGTGATCCGCGACGGCGGCCGGCGCTTCGCCGAGCTCGGGACGGCGGGCTCCAGGGGGACCAAGGTCTTCGCGCTGGCCGGGCAGATCGCGCGCACCGGGCTCATCGAGGTGCCCATGGGGACGCCCCTGCGCGAGATCGTCTTCGACATCGGCGGCGGCATCCCCGGCGGCAAGGCCTTCAAGGCGGCCCAGACCGGCGGCCCCTCCGGCGGCTGCATCCCGGCCCAGCACCTGGACCTCCCCGTGGACTACGAGTCGCTCATCCAGGTCGGCTCGTTCATGGGCTCGGGCGGCCTCATCGTCATGGACGAGTCCGCCTGCATGGTGGACCTGGCCGCCTTCTACATGGAGTTCTGCCGCGACGAGTCCTGCGGCCAGTGCGTCCCCTGCCGCGCTGGCACGGCGCAGATGCACGCCCTCTTGCAGAAGCTGACCCACCTGGAGGCGACCGAGGCCGATCTGGCCCAGCTCGAGGAGCTGGCCGGGCTGCTCCAGGCCACCAGCCTGTGCGGCCTGGGCCAGGGCGCGCCCAACCCGGTCATCTCCACGCTGCGCCACTTCCGCGGCGAGTACCTGGCCCACGTCCGGGAGCGGCGCTGCCCGGCCGGCGTGTGCCGGCCGGCGGCCCCGGGGGCCGAGCCGAGCGCTGCGGCGGCGCGGGGCGGCGCGGCGCCCGGGGCGGAGGCGGCCTCGTGACCGTCCGGACCCTCACGCTCGACGGCGAGCCGGTCTCGGCGCGGGAGGACGAGACCATCCTCGACCTGTGCCGCGAGCACGGCGTGCCCTTGCCCACCCTGTGCCACCTCGAGGGGCTCTCCGCGGTGGGCGCCTGCCGCCTCTGCCTCGTGGAGGTGAAGGGCTCGCCCCGCCTGCAGCCGGCCTGCACGCTGCGCGCCGAGGAGGGGATGGAGATCACCACCTCCTCCGACCGGCTCCGGCGCTACCGGCGCCAGCTCGTGGAGCTGCTCCTCGCCGAGCGGAGCCACGTCTGCGCGGTCTGCGTGGCCAACGGCCGCTGCGAGCTGCAGGAGGTGGCCGCCGCCGTCGGCGTGGACCACGTCCGCTACCCGTACCGCCACCCGGTCACCGCGCTCGACGCCAGCCACCCCCGCTTCGTGCTCGACCAGGGGCGCTGCATCCTCTGCACCCGCTGCGTCCGGGTCTGCGACGAGATCGAGGGGGCGCACACCTGGGACGTGGCCGGCCGCGGCGCCGGCGCGCGCGTCGTCAGCGACCTGGCCAGCCCCTGGGGCCGGAGCGACTCCTGCACCGCCTGCGGCAAGTGCGTGCAGGTCTGCCCCACCGGCGCCCTCTTCGAGCAGCTCCAGCCGGCCGGCGGCGGCGTGAAGCGCCGCGAGTTCCTCACCTTCCGCACGCGCGCCCGGGAGCAGGGGCCATGGGGGCGCTGAGCCCGGCCGGGCGCGCCCGCGTCGCCACCGTCTGGCTGGGCGGCTGCTCCGGCTGCCACATGTCGCTCCTCGACCTGGACGAGCGGCTGCTCGAGCTGGCGCCGCGCCTCGACCTCGTCTACTCCCCCCTCGTCGACGCCAAGCTCTTCCCCGAGGACGTGGAGGTCGCGCTGGTGGAGGGGGCGGTCTGCAGCGAGGCGCACGTCGAGCTGGCGCGCCGCGTGCGGGCCCGCTCCCGGCTGGTGGTGGCGCTGGGCGACTGCGCCGTCACGGGCAACGTCAGCGCCCTCCGCAACGCCCTGGGGGGCGCGCTGCCGGTGCTCGAGCGGGCCTACCTGGACCCGGGGAACCTGCAGCCCCAGCTGCCAGCGGCGCCGGGCCTCCTGCCCCGGCTGCTCGACCGGGTGCTGCCGCTCCACCAGCTCGTCCCGGTGGACCTCTTCCTGCCCGGCTGCCCGCCCCACGCCGACGCCATCCACGCGGTCCTCCTCGACGTCCTGGCGGGGCGCCGGCCCGCGCTCCAGGGAAAGGTCCGCTTCGGGTAGCCCATGAGCCAGCGCCTCGTCATCGACCCGGTCACCCGCATCGAGGGCCACGCCCGCATCACCATCCAGCTCGGCGACGACGGCGAGGTCGCCGACGCCCGCTTCCACGTCACCGAGTTCCGCGGCTTCGAGCGGTTCTGCGAGGGGCGCTCCTTCCGCGAGCTGCCGGCCATCACCTCCCGCATCTGCGGCATCTGCCCGGTGTCGCACGAGCTCGCCTCGGCCCGCGCCTGCGACGCGCTGCTGGCCGTCGACGTCCCGGACGCGGCCAAGGCGCTGCGCAAGCTGGTGAACCTGGCCCAGCTCGTCCAGTCGCACGCCCTCTCCTTCTTCCATCTCTCCAGCCCGGACTGGATCCTCGGCTACGACTCGGACCCGGCCCGGCGCAACGTGCTGGGGCTGGCCGAGGCGCGGCCCGAGCTGGCGCGCCAGGGAATCCGGCTGCGGCAGTGGGGGCAGCAGGTCATCGAGGCGGTGGCCGGGCGGCGCGTCCACCCGGGCTGGGCCGTGCCGGGCGGCGTGGCCCGGCCCCTCTCCGCCGCGGCGCGGGAGCGGATCCTGGCCGGCCTGCCGGAGGCGCTGGCCACGGCGAGGCAGACGCTGGGCTGGTTCGCCGGCACGGCGGCGGACCACCAGGAGGAGGCGCGGGTCTTCGGGAACTTCCCCTCGCTCTTCATGGCCATGGTCGGGCCGGAGGGGGAGCTCGAGCACACCGACGGCAAGCTGCGCTTCGTGGACGAGCGGGGCGCCGTGCTGGCCGACCAGGTCGAGCCGCGCGACCACCGGGCCTGGATCGGCGAGGCGGTCGAGCCCTGGAGCTACCTCAAGTTCCCCTATTACCTGAAGCACGGCTACCCGGGCGGGCTCTACCGGGTGGGCCCGCTGGCGCGGCTCAACTGCTGCGCCCGCGCCGGCACGCCGCTGGCCGACGAGGCGCTGGCCGGGTTCCGGCAGCTCGGGCGCGGCGCGGTCCTCTCCTCCTTCCACGCCCACCACGCCCGGCTCGTCGAGATCCTGTACGCCGTCGAGCGCATCGAGCAGCTCCTGGCCGACCCGGGGATCCTCTCCGACGAGGTCTGCGCCGTGGCCCTGCGGAGCCGCCGGCGCGCCGTGGGGGCCTGCGAGGCGCCCCGCGGCACGCTCTTCCACGACTACGAGGTGGACCGCGACGGCCTGGTGGAGCGCGTCGACCTGCTCATCGCCACCGGCCAGAACAACCTGGCCATGAACCGGACGGTGGCGCAGATCGCGCGCCACTACCTCTCGGGGCAGAGGCTCGAAGAGGGGCTGCTCAACCGGGTCGAGGCGGGCATCCGGGCCTTCGACCCATGCCTTTCGTGCTCGACCCACGCGGCTGGTAAGATGGCGATGGTGGTGGAGCTGCTCGGCGGTCAAGGAGAGCTGCTCGACGCCGCCACGAGGTGACCCGTGATCCTGCTGCTCGCGCTCGGCAACGGCTCCCGCGGAGACGACGGCGTCGGCGTGGCCCTCGGGCGCGCGCTGGCGGCCCGGCTGCCGCCCGGGGCCGCCCACCTGGAGGAGGCCATCCAGCTGCTCCCGGAGCACGCCGAGGAGGCGGCGCGGTCGGAGGCGGTCGTCTTCCTGGACGCCGCCGTGACCGGCGCGCCCGGGGAGTCCCACGCCCACCAGGTCCACTCCAGGGCGGCGCGCGAGGCGCTGCTCCACGCCCTCACGCCGGACGAGATCCTCGGGCTGGCCCGCTCGGCCTACGGGAAGGCGCCCCAGGGGCTGCTCGTCACCGTGGCCGGCAAGGACTTCTCCTTCGTGGAGCGGCTCTCCGACGAGGTGCAGGCGGCGGTGCCGGTGGCGGTGGAGAAGGCCCTCTCCTGGCTGGCCCCCTACGTGGCGCGCTGACGCGACCCGGGCCCGGATTCACGGCGGAATTCCGCCGGCGTCCGCTCTCCGGGCCGGGCCACTTGCCAATGTCCGTGGAGTCCGTATGTTGCAGGCGTCACACGCGGTTCGTCATGGGGGCGAACTGGCTTCGACGGAGGACGGCAGGCGTCTGGTGCGCGCCGTGGTTGGTCAGCAGGCCACGTAAAAAGCAGACCACGCAGACACGCGAACGAGCCCATGGCTCTCGCGGCCTAAAGCGCCGCGACGTTCCCCCGCAATCGTCGGGTAGCGGGATCGGACGACAGCACCGACTGGTCCCTGGCGGGAGGCGAGCCGCCTTGCCGGGGACGAGATCAAAGGGCGAGGACGTGATCGGTTGCAGGCCCGGAGGTTGCCGATCACGTATCCACTCCGGGATACGCGCGTAGAACCTCTCGCTGAATGTCTTTCGGACCCGGGTTCGATTCCCGGCGCCTCCACTTGTCTTCACTGGCGTGTTCGGCCTCCGCCCACAAGAGGCCCGCACGGGCCAGCGGCCCTCTCTCTGGTCCCTCATTCGCCGTACCAGTACTGCGGCGGAGCGCACCAGCCGTGGCGTCCTGGAACTGGCCCCAAGAGTGACGATAGCGCCGAGCGGTGGCGTGTAGAGTACCCGCGCCCGCCAGAGCTATGGCATCCACCATTTCGAGGCGCGGAGGCGTGAGGAGCGTGTCCATGGGTCTTCTCGACAATCTCGGTGATCTCCTGAAGCAGGCCACGAGCGGCAACGCAACCGAGGCCGACGTCCACAAGACATATGACCAGGTGGCCACGGGTGCGTCGCAAGGCCAGCTGGCCGACGGGCTCGCCCACGCGTTCAACTCCGATAGGACCCCGCCCTTCGAGCAGATGCTGTCGGGACTCTTCACCCAGTCAAGCCCCGATCAGAAGGCGGGCATCCTCAACCAGATCCTCGGCTCGCTCGGCTCCGGGGGGGTCACCCAGGCGCTTGGTGCGGGTGGGCTCGCGGGCGCTCTGGCGGGAGGCACCGTGACACCGCAGCAGGCGCAGCAGATCCCGCCAAACACGGTCGAGATGCTCGCGCAGCAGGCGGCCAAGAAGGACCCCTCCATCGTGGATGCGGCCGCCGGCTTCTACGCCCAGCACCCGACGCTCATCAAGGCCATCGGCGCCGGGGCGCTCGCGCTCCTGATGTCGAAGATCTCCCAGGGAAGGAGGTAGCCCATGGGCTTCATCTCCTGGATCGTGGTGGGGCTGATCGCGGGCTGGCTCACCGGAAAGGTCATGGGGGGACCCGGGAAGGGCTTCCTCATGGACATCATCGTCGGTCTGGCGGGCGCCTTCGCGGGCGGACTTCTGATGAGCCTTCTGGGATTCCGCCCCGAGGGAGGTCTCATCTACACGATCATCGTTGCCGTGATCGGCGCGGTGCTGCTGACCTGGGCCTATCGGAAGCTGACGGCCGGGAAGCCGTAGCCGAGAACACGGCCCGGAACTGGAGCGAGCCAGGTCACTCGCCCTGGAGCCGTCCGCCCGCGACGGTGGAGCACCGCCATGACCATCCCGCTGGACGTCACCAACGCGACGGAGCAGCTGGAGACCTGGGTCGCGGAGCTGCAGGCCGGTGCCATGCTGGGCTCGGTCAACCAGAGCTTCCCCACGCTGCGGGCCGTGCTGCAGGAGGCGCGCGACCGCCTCACGGTGCGGCGCGGCAGCATCGCCGCCATCATCGGCCCCAACGGCGCCGGCAAGACCAGCCTGCTCAACTGCATCGCCGGCTTCTACCGGCCGCAGCGGGGGCGGATCGTCTTCGAGGGGCGCGACGTGACCCGGGTGCCGGCCGCCCGCCTGGCCTCAACCGGTCGGTTCTGAGCAGGCGCGACGCCGAGGCCCAGGCCGACTCGGCGACGTCTTCTTGATGGAGAACATGCGTTCCGTACGCCCACCTGGCTCCTGTGGCGCGAGGACCGCATCGCGCTCCTCTGGCCCCAGGCCCGATGCAGCCCTTCGGGGCCGCCGCCTTCGCCTTGAGGACGCCACAGCGCATGGCTAGCTTCCTCGCTGAATCCGGCCAAAGGGGTACCGCCATGAAGCTCATCCGCTTCGCCACGTTGGGTGCTGCGCTCGCCGTTGCCGCCTGCTCAGGGGGCCCTGGCCCTGCTCCTTCGTCGAGCTCGGCGACGGGCACGAGCACCGACGCACTTGTCAGCGCCCAGCTCGCTGCGGTCGGGGCGCAGTGCACGCCGGAGCTTCCTCGGCCAGCCGTCGCGGCCTGCACGGGCAAGGCTGCTGGCGACGCCTGCACCGTGACCAGGGCGGGTCAGACGGTGAACGCAACCTGCGGCGACGATGACGGCGTCCTGATGTGCGGAGCGGATGAGGATGCCGAGGGGCTGCCGCCCGTGCTCACGGACCCCTGCACCGGCAAGGCCGCCGGGGATGCCTGCACCGTGGCCGGTCATGAGCGCACCTTCACGGGCGCGTGCACCGCCGCATCGACTGGCATCTTGGCCTGCGTCCCACCACCGCCTCCGCCGCCTCCGCCGGTCGCCGCCTGTGCCGGCATGGCGTCTGGCGATGCCTGCACGGTGACCTTTGATGACCACACCTTCTCCGGGCTCTGCCAGGCCCTGGCTTCGGGCACGCTCTTCTGCGCCCCGCCGCCGCCGCCGCCGGTCGTCGCCTGCACCGGCAAGGCGGTCGGTGACGCCTGCTCCGTGACCCTGGGCGAGCACGGCTATTCGGGTGCCTGTACTGCGATGGCCGGCACGCTGGCCTGCATTCCTCCGCCGCCGGCGGTGGCCGCTTGCACCGGCATGGCTTCGGGCGCCGCCTGCACCGTGACCTTCGACGAGCACACCTTCAGCGGGGCCTGCACGGCATCGGCCTCCGGGACGCTGGTCTGCGCACCGCCGGCCACCCCGCCGCCGCCCGTCGTCGCCTGCACCGGCAAGGCGGCCGGTGACGCCTGCACCGTGTCCGACGACGAGGGGCGGACCAGGAGCGGCACCTGCGGGCAGCCCACCAGCGGAAGCCTGACCTGTGTGCCTGCACCTCGTGCTCCACCCCAGGTGGCGGTCGACGCGTGTACTGCGCACGCCTCGGGCGACGCCTGCTCCTTCACCTGGGAGAACGGCAAGACGGTGAACGGCGCCTGCACCATTGCGGCCAACGGCAGCATGGTGTGCGCTCCAGCGTGCCACCGGTGACCGCCGACGACGTGATGTGAGCGTGGGCGGGTCTTCTCGTCGGTCCGCATGGCCCCGGTCTCGACCGGGTTGCGCGTCGCCTCGTCGAGGATCTGCTCCGACCAGTAGACCTGGAAGCAGCCCTCGGCGGCGGCCCGGAGAGGCGTGTCCCGCAGGGTGAACGGGAAGAGGACGTTGGCGTCCAGCACGCTCCTCACTCCGTGCGACCTCGGTTTCAGGACGCAGGGCAGAACGCCTGGTCGTTTGCCAGCGATTCCCGGCGCCTCCACTCGACCCCGCCCGGCTCCTCGCGCCGGGCGGGGTCGTCTCCTGCAGGGCTCCGGGCTGCGCCTCCCCGCCCGCGGGCCGCCTCGACCTCGAGGCGGTGCTTGACGTGAGCGGGCGGCGGCGCCTAGCGTCGTCCCGGAGGGGGCGCGATGGGGAAAAGTTTACTCTTGGTACTCGCCTGCGCCGCCGCCCTGGGGTTCGGGGTGGCAGGCTGCGGCGCCGCAGACAAGTGCCCGGGGAAGGAGGTGTGCGGCGGCGGCTGCATGCCGGTGGGGGCGAGCTGCTGCCCGAACGGCGCCGGCTACTGCGACGGCGGCCAGTACTGCGGCACCGACAACCTCTGCCACACCGGCGGAGGCGGCGGGGGCACCACCTGCGCCGCGTACACCTGCATCAACAACCTCTGCTCGCCGGGGCTCTGGTGCTGCCCCTCGGGCCACACCTGCAACACCGCGGCCTGCGGCTGCAACTGAGAGGGACCACCATGAAGCGCATCCTCGCGTCGGTCGTCGTCTCTCTCGTCGCCGCGTGCGGAGGGGGCGGAAGCGCGCCACCGGCGCCCACCGTCGCCATGCGCGCCCCCTCGCCGGGGGTGGTCGAGACCACCTCCCAGTCGATCGCCGTGACCTTCTCGGAGGCCATGGACCCGGCCAGCGTCCAGGCGGGCTTCACCGTCGCGGTGACGGGCGGCGCGCCCATCGCCGGCTCGGTGACCGTGGCGGGCGACACCGCCACCTTCACGCCGCTCCTCCCCCTTCCGGCGGCCGCCTCGCTGACCGCCTCCCTCTCCCCGGACGTCCGCTCCAGCGCCGGCGGGCGGCTGGGCACGGCGGTGACCTGGTCCTTCACCACCGCCCACTGGCGCGCCATGTCGACCGCCGGCGCCCCGACCGCCCGCTCCGGCCACACCGCCATCTGGAGCGGCTCCGAGTTGATCGTGTGGGGCGGCCTCCCGGCCACGATGTCGGGCGGGCGCTACGCGCCGGCCACCGACACCTGGCGGGCCATGAGCGTCACCGGCGCCCCGGCGGGCCGGTCCGGCCACACCGCGGTCTGGACCGGCACCGAGATGATCGTCTGGGGCGGGACCGTCGCCGGGGTCGCCGTCGCCACCGGCGGCCGGTACGATCCCGCCACCGACACCTGGGCCCCCGTGTCGACGGTCGGGGCGCCGGCGGCGCGCTCGGGCCACACCGCGGTCTGGACCGGCTCGGAGATGGTCGTGTGGGGCGGCACGGGCACCGCCCTGTCCGGTGGGCGCTACGACCCCGTGACGGACACGTGGGCGCCGGTGAGCGCGGTCGGCGCACCCGACGCCGACACCGGCCACGCGGCGGCCTGGACGGGGGGCTCCATGCTCCTCCTGGGCGCCCACCTCTGCACGACGTGCGGGGCCGGCATCCCGCCCCCGACCGACCCGGTGCGCGGCCGCTACGACCCGGTCACCGACGCCTGGTCCTCGGTGAGCGCGACCGGGGCGCCCGGGGGCGGTGCGGGCATGGTCCTCGTGGCGACGGGGACCGAGGTCATGGCCTGGGCAGGCACCGGCGCGCGGTACTCGCCGTCGAGCGACGCGTGGACCCCGATCGGCAACGCGGGCGCACCCGCGAGTCGCCTCCGGGCCCACGCGGCCTGGACGGGCGCGCGCCTGCTCGTCTGGTCCGGGGTGTACGGTTACCTGGGCACGTACTCCGTCTTCCCCGATGGCGGCTCGTACGACCCGGCCACCGACCTCTGGACGCCGATGCCGACGGCGGGCTCGACCGCCGCCCAGCAGGTCGGCGGTGCGTCGGCCTGGAGCGGCAGCGAGCTGCTGGTGTGGGGCGGCGACACGGCCGCGACCGGCGCGCGCTTCACGCCCTGAGGCCGACAGGGTCGTGGGCGCACCCGGGCGCAGGCCCGGCTCCCGACACCCCCCTTGATCTCCGGCCCCGTGGGCGCTAAACGGGACGGCGCGGCCTCTGCCCGGCCGCCGGCTGCGGCGCCCCGGCTTCCCGGCGCAGCAGCCTTCACCCGCTCCACCACCACCGACGTGCGCCCCCCAGGGCCGCGTGGTGACGTCGGCGCCGATGCCCGGCGCCGGCCTCTTCGAGGACTGTCCATCTTGGTCAAACCACACCGTCAAGGCCCGAGGTCGGGCCGCCGCGGCCAGCGCCGCCAGGGCTCGCCCGGCGGCGAGCCGCGCGCCCGCCCCACCCTGCAGCTCAACGAGGAGGGCATCCCGGTCGCCATCCCGGACGCGCCCAGGCCCTCGCCCGTCGTCTTCGTCTCCGCCGAGAGCCTGGCGCGGTACCCCTGGCTCCCCCCGCGCGTCATCGCCGGGAGCATCTGGCGCGGCCCCGGGCACCTGCGCGTCCGGGTGGACGAGACCGGCACCGCGGCGCCGTAGCGGCGCCCCGGGCGCCCCCTGGCGCGCCGGGCCCAGGAGCCGGGGCGGGCCGCCGGGGCGGTCAGAGCAGCTTGTGGGGCATCGACTCGCGCCAGCCGCTCGGCGTGATGACCACGTAGTTGAGCTTGCGCTGCAGCTCCTTGATGGTCTTGGAGCCGGCGTAGGTGAGGCCGGAGCGGAGCCCGCCGACGAGGTCGGCCAGGATCAGGTCCTCGTCCTCGCGGTAGGGCACGGTCACCGCCACGCCCTCGGCGGTCTTCCACTCGGCGATGCCGCCGTGGTGCTCGTCGGCCACCTCGCGGCTGGCCATGCCGCGGTAGCTCTTGACCCACTTCCCGTCGGCGTCGAGCACCTTCTGGCCCGGGGTGGGCCGGGTGCCCGCCAGCATGCCGCCGATCATGACGAAGTCGGCGCCGAAGGCGAGCGCCTTGACGACGTCGCCCGGGTAGCGGAGGCCGCCGTCGGCGACGATGGAGCGGTCGCAGCGGGCGCAGTCCTGGATGGCGGTGAGCTGCGGCACGCCGTGGCCGGTCTTGACGCGGGTGGTGCAGACGCTGCCCGGCCCGATGCCCACCTTGATGATGTCGGCCCCCACCGAGGCCAGGAAGTCGGCGCCGGCGTAGGTGGCCACGTTGCCGGCCATGAGGCAGGCGTTGGGGAGGAGCGCGCGCAGCCGCTTGAGCGTCTTGCCGACGTACCTGGCGTGGCCGTGCGCCACGTCCACCACGAAGTGGCTGGCGCCGGCGTCGCGCAGCGCCTCGGCCCGCTGCAGCTCGTCGTCGGAGGTGCCCACCGAGACGAAGACCGGCCCGGTGCAGCGCCGGAACTCCTCCACGTTTCGCTCCACCGACATGACCCGGTGCAGCACGCCGATGCCGCCCTTGGCCGAGATGAAGTTGGCCATGGCCGACTCGGTGACGGTGTCCATGTTGGCCGTCATGACCGGCAGCTTGAGCGACAGCTTGCCGGTGCGGTCGGTCACCGAGACGTCGACGTGCTGGCGGGACTCGTAGTGGTTGTAGGCGGGGATGAGGAGGATGTCGTCGAAGGTGAAGGCCTCGCGCATGGCGTCAGCCGAGGGCCGACTGCACCGCGGCCAGCACCTCGGGGAAGATGGCGTCGGCCGACTGCGAGCCGCCGATGATCTTCACCTTGCCGGCCGGGAGCTTGGAGAGCTCCTCCATGTAGATCTGGCGCTGCCGCACGAGGTCGGCCGGCACGAAGTGGGGCGACAGCGAGGCGCCCAGCTCGCGGGCCGCCGTCTCCGGGGTTACGTCCACGAAGACGGTCAGGTCCGGCGACACCTCGCCGGCCGAGGTCAGGCCGCGGGCGCGGGCCTCCAGCACGTTGAGGTCCTCGCGGAACCAGTCGTGCCCCTTGAGGGCTGCGTAGGCGATGGAGGAGAGCGTGAAGCTCTTGCAGAGCACCACCTCGCCCCGGGCCATGTGGTCGCGGGAGACCGCCGCCACGCGGGCGCGGCCGGCCAGCTCGAAGAAGAAGTCCGGCTCGAAGCGGCCGTAGCGCCAGCTGCCGTCGAGCTCGCCGACCCCCATGAACTGGGCGCGGCCGCTGTCCGGACTGTCGATCTGGTAGACCACCCGGCCCTGCTTCACCAGCGCGTCGCGGAGCTGGTTGACGAGCTGGACGATCAGCTTGCCCGAGCCGTAGATGCCCTCGAAGACGACGAGCTTGCCCTGCATGTCGGGTCGACCTCTCTTGCGCCTGGAGTGGAGCCGTGGCCCGGCTGGGGCCGGCGCGGCGGCCCGCGGCCATGGTAGCCCCGACCCGGCGCGCTGGCTGCACCAAAGTGCACGAGCGGGGCGCCGGCGCAGGCCCCCGCCGTGACCTCCCGCGCCCTAGAGGATGGCCTTGAGCGCCTCGGCGGTGGCGGTGCGGCGCTGCCGCTCCACCTCCTTGGGATCCACGTCGACGTGCTTCTCGTCGGGGGTGATCTTGAAGAGCGGCTGGCCCTTCTGAACGATGGTCCCCTCGCCGCCCTGGATGATGATCTTGTCCAGCGTGCCCGAGAAGGGGGCCCGGACCGTGTTGAACATCTTCATCACCTCGATGATGTAGAGGGGCTGCCCCTTGTCGAAGTGCATGCCCTCGCTGACGAAGCGCGGCCGGCCCGGTGCCTCCTGCCCGTAGTACATGCCGCCCGAGACGGCCACGATCTCGTCCGCCTTGGTGGCCGGCGGCGGGACCAGCACCTTGCGCATGCGGACCTGAAGGTCCGGGTCGTTGAGGTGCACCGGGATGGTGACGTCGAGGTTCTCCTCCACCTTGAAGTCGAAGAACCGCACCTTCTCGGCGATCATGAAGAGCAGGCCGAGCAGCTCGTTGCCGGCCGAGAAGCCGCGGTGGGCGGCGCGGATGCGCTCCCAGGTGGGCGCGTCGTAGCCGCCCTGCGGCGCCTCGGCCTCCAGGATCCGGTCGAGCTTGAAGAACTCCTCCTTCTCCAGGCCGAAGGTGACGCGGAGCGCCTGGTAGAAGCGGATGGCCCGCTGCAGCAGCTCGTCGTCGTGGCCCCAGATCACCTCGGCGGCGGGCGCCTTCGGGTCGTAGGCCATGTTGAGGTACTGGTAGGTGTCGTTGAGGACGCCGAGCGGGTTGCGCAGCCAGACCAGGCGGCCCTTCTCGAGCCGGTAGTGCTTCCGGTTGAGGCTGAGCCAGCCGGCGAAGAGGTGCGGATCCTCCAGCAGCCGGTCCATGGGGCGGGTCAGCAGCGTGCCCTTGCGGTCCAGCACGTCCGACATGGCCTTGGCGACCGCCGGATCGTCGGGCGCCTCGGCGGCCATGCGCCGGGCGTAGGCCCGCTTCATCTCCAGGAAGGCGTGGACCGTGTCGAGCTTGCTGGCCTCCTCCTTGAGCTGGCCCACCAGCGTCAGGTAGGGGACGACGAAGCGGGTGGTCGGCTTGGCCATGACGTTCTGGCCGATGAACCAGTTGACCAGGCCGTAGTGGAACTCCAGGTTGGTGGCCACGTTCTGGC
Organism: Myxococcales bacterium; assembly: GCA_021779335.1. Taxonomy (GTDB): domain Bacteria; phylum Myxococcota; class Myxococcia; order Myxococcales; family Anaeromyxobacteraceae; genus JADKCZ01. The sequence continues at coordinate 14,570 of JAJYAW010000012.1, forward strand.
CGCGCAGGCTGGTGGTGCCCAGCACCCGGGAGAGGTGGAGGTAGCTCGCCAGGCGGTCCTCGCCCTTGGTGAGCAGCAGCGCGATGTTGGAGTCGTAGGCGCCCGCCACCCGGTAGCGCATGAACATCCCGGTGTCCGGGTTGACCAGGCTGATGCCCTGGTCGTCGCGGATCTCGCCCTCGATGGGCTTGGACCAGAAGCGGATGACCCCGCCGGCGTGCGGCGAGAGCGAGGCGTCGGTGGCGTTGAGGCGGGCCTCGGCCGAGGCGCCGAAGCGGGGGACGCGCTCCGGCTTGGGCAGCCGCTTCTTGTGCCGGGCCAGCAGCGCCATGGCCTCGACGAGCGACTCGACCACGAAGGCGTCCCGCGGGTCCGCCGGGTTGGTGAACTTGAGGCCGTAGCAGAGCTCCGAGACGCGGTGCTCCACCTGGATGCGGGTGTTCACCTCCATGAAGTAGTAGCGGTCGCGGTCGACGATGCACTCGAAGGTGGAGGCCGAGTCGAGCCCCACCGCCACGCCGAAGCGGGCCGCGTCGTCCTCCATGCGCCTCAGGATCTGCAGGTCGACCGCCAGGCTGCTGGCCTCCGCGGCGTTCCCGGCCCGCTCGGCCCGGGCGATGGCGGCGGCCAGCCCCTCCTGCGTCACCGAGATCTCGAGGAGCTTCTGCTCGTGCATCTGCAGCGAGCAGTCGCGGCCCCCCAGGGTGACGCACCACTCGCCGTTGCCGAGCAGCTGGATCTCGTTGTGCCGCGTCTGCTCGATGTTGAGCTCGATGAGGACGTTCTTGTTGTCGCCCACGCCGGTGGCCTTGACCTCGTTGAGCACCTCGCGGGTCAGGGCCGGCGCCTCGGCCGCCGCGGCCTCGATGGCCTTGGCGTCGGCGCCCCGCAGCGTCAGCAGCGAGCCCCCCAGGATGCGCTGGCCCTTGCCGCCGCCGCCGCCGATGGCCTTGAGGCGCACCCGGCTCTGCGGGTGGCCCCGGAACATCTCGGCCACCTCCTTCTGCACCTGCAGGCCGAGCTCGTCGATGGTGTAGAGGTCGATCCCCTTGGCGTAGGAGGCCATCAGGACGGCGTCGGCCAGGTCCTCCAGGCTGCGCTGCTCGTCGGCCAGCACCTTGGCGTCCACCGCCAGGCCGTTGGCCTTGACGAGCGCCCGCAGCGCCTCGCGCGTGCCGTGCTTGGCCACCAGCGTCTTGGCGGTGACGTTGTTGACGCCCGGCGTGACCGAGACCTTCACCTCCAGGGCGGTGCGCTTCGCCTCGTCCTTCTTGCCGGCGCGGGCCTGGGTCACCGAGTTGGGGCCGATGAACTTGAGCCCGGCCCGCTCGATGGTGGCCACGAACTCCTCGTCCTCGGCCATGAAGCCGTACCCGGCGAAGACCGAGTCGTACCCGTTGTCATGGGCGATCTGGACGATCTGGTTCATGCGCTCGACGCGCTCCTCCTTGGAGGCGCCGCTGTAGTCGGGCACGCGGTGCACCCGGCGGGTGTCGTTGAGCTGCCGGAGCTCCGGCGCCAGCGCGTTGGGGTAGACGATGGAGTCCTTCTCGGAGAGCAGGATCCCGTAGTGGGTGATCCCCATCTCGGTGAAGACGTCCATGGCCTCCTTGCGGATGGGACCGCGGCAGACGATGAGGGGCCTGAGATCCGTGCAGGCGAAGGAGCGGACCCACTCCGAGGCCGCCTCGCCGAGGCGGCGGTCGCGGTGGATGAGCGGGTTGTGGCGGTACAGGTCGGTCGGCTGGGCCATCGGTCTCTCTCTCGGACGCTGGATTCCGTGCGGGGTGGCTGGCCTGGACTCAGTGGAACTCGCGCTGCGGGCCGGTCATGGGCGACGGCTTGTAGTGCCGCATCAGCAGGTTCATGTTCTCGCCCAGCGCCTTGCGCAGGTCGGTGGGCATGACGATCGACGAGATGGAGCCGAGCGCGAGCCCCTCCTTGGGGTTCATGAGCTCCCGCTCGTAGCGCTGGTTCAGCAGCGCCTCCTGCGCCTTGCCCCAGTCGGCCGCCTCCTTCTCCGCGTCCTTCTTGGCGGCCGCGCCGTCCATGCCGGCGGCGGTGCGGGTGGCCAGCCCCTTCTTCACCGTCTCGGCCACCGCCGCGCGGATCTTGCGGACCTCGTCCTTGTAGACGAACTCCTTGCCGGCCGGCCCCATGACCGCCAGCCGCGTGGTGGGGAGGGCCAGCACCAGGTCGGCGCCGGTCGGGTAGTTGTTGTACGAGGCGTAGGCGCCGCCGAAGGCGTTGCGCAGGATGAGCAGGATGCGCGGCGTGCGCACGTCGACGATGGCGTCGAGCATGGAGCGGCCGGCCTGCACGATGCCGCGCGCCTCCTGCTCGCGGCCCGGCAGGAAGCCGGTGGTGTCCTCCATGAAGATGATGGGGATGTTGTAGATGTTGCAGAAGCGGACGAACCTGGCGATCTTGAGCGCCGTGTCCACGTCGATCTGCCCGGACCCGACGGCGCTGTTGTTGGCCACGAAGCCGACCACGTGGCCGCCCAGGCGGCCGAAGGCGGTGACGGCCTCGCGGGCGCGGTCCGGCTGCAGCTCGAAGTAGTCGCCGTAGTCGCACACCTGCTGGATGATGATCGACACGTCGAACGGGGTGTTGAACCCGCTCGAGGAGTTGAAGGCCTTCTTGAGCAGCGTGTTGATCTCCCAGGTCTTGCGGTCGAGCGGATCGCTGGTGGGCTGGAAGGGGGCGGCCACCCCGCTGTTGTCGGGGATGTAGGAGAGGACGCGGACGGCCTGCCGCAGCGCCGCCAGCTCGTCCTGCACGGTCAGGTCGGCCACGCCGGAGGCCCCGTGCACCTTCGGGCCGCCCAGGTCCTCCGGGCTGATGTCCTCGCCGAGCACCGACTTCACCACCCCCGGGCCGGTCAGGCCGAAGAAGGTGTCGCTGGGCTGGATGACGAAGCTGCCCTGGCGCGGCAGGTAGGACCCGCCGCCGGCGTTGAAGCCGAACATGCACATGATGGAGGGGACCACGCCGCTGATCTTGCGCAGCGCGGTGAAGGCCTCGGCGTAGCCGTCCAGGCCGCCCACGCCGGCCGGCACGTAGGCGCCGGCCGAGTCGTTCATGCCGATGAGCGGCATGCCCTTCTCGCCCGCCATGCGGAAGAGGCGCGCCAGCTTGCTGCCGTTGGTGGCGTCCATCGAGCCGGCGCGCACCGTGAAGTCGTGGCCGTAGACGGCCACGTCGCGGCCGTTGATGTTGAGCACCGCGGTGACCAGCGAGGCGCCGTCGAGGTTCTTGCCCCAGTTCTGGAAGAGCACGTTCGGCTCGTGCGGCGAGAGCACCTTGAGCCGCTCCCAGACCGTCATGCGCTTCTTGAGGTGCTGCTTCTCGATCTGGTCGATGGGCACCGAGCGGACGGGGCGCTGGATGAGGTCGTACCCCTCCTTCATCGCCTCCTCGTACGGACCGGTGGCGCGGGAGATCTCGCCGGGGATGTTGAACTCGACCTTCTCGGGCGGATCGAGCGGGTTCGTCAGGTTCGGTCTGATGGCCTTGGGGGACGCGCTGCTCGACGACATAGGCTCGTTCCTCGCTGAGACGGCTGGGTCCGTGTTCGAAGCGTGCCGCGTGCGCCTGCCTGCCGATCGGCGCGCCGGGAAGTCGAGCGGATAGGTCAATTAACCCGCGCGCTTGCACCTGCGTCGCCTGAGTCCGAAAGGGACGTGCATCCTGACAAGGCGAGGGGTCCGAGGCAAGGCTTTCGGCCCGGCCGCGCGTCGATCCTGGCCCGGCCCGCCGGCCGTTTCGTGCCGCAGCGCGGCAAGGGCTGGGCGCGGGGACCACCGGCGCCCCCCCAGCGCCGGAGCGGCCGGCGGCTCGCGGCCGCGCGCGA
>JAJYAW010000302.1 GCA_021779335.1 Myxococcales bacterium
GAGCGGATCGCCGGCGAGGGGGTGGCCGGCGTGGGCCAGGTGGATCCGGATCTGGTGCGGCCGGCCGGTCTCGATCTCCACCTCGACGAGGGCGCAGGGCGGCTGCCCCGCGGCCGCGCGCCGCTCCAGCACCCGCACGTGGCTGCGCGACGGCTGGCCGTCGGCGGCCGCGGCGTGGACCGTGCCGAGCAGCGGGTGGGCCACCTCGCCGATGGGGGCGTCGACCGTGAAGGCGTCGCTCGCCGGGTGGCCCTGGCAGAGGGCGCGGTAGACCTTTCGCACCCGCCGCCCCCGGAAGGCGGCCTGGACGACGCGAGCCGCCGCGGTGGTCCTGGCGAAGAGGACCACGCCGGAGGTGTCGCGGCCGAGCCGGTGCATGGGGCTCGCCTCCGGGGCGCGCCGGCGCACCACGGCCAGCAGCGTGTGCGTGAGGAAGAGGCCGCCGCCGGGCATGGTGGGGAGGCCGCGCGGCTTGGCCACGGCGAGGAGGAGGGCGTCCTCGTGGAGCACCGCGGCGTCGAGCGGCACCTCCGGCTCGACCCAGGGCGGCCGGTCCCAGGTGAGCCACTGGCCGGCGCGCAGGACGGTCTCGGCGAGGGTGGCGGCGTCGTCGAGCTTCACCTGGCCCTGCGCGATGCGCGCCTGCCACTCGGCCGGGCCGGCGTGCTCGAACCGCGCCGTGAGGTGGGCCAGCACGGCGCGCCCCGCGGCGCGGCCGTCGATCCGCTCCCGGTAGGTGTGGCCCTGGTTCCTCGCCATCGACCGCCCCCCCCTCAGCCGCGCGGCGCCGGGCACCCGGCCGCGGCGAGCCGGTCGAGCGCCGGCTCGAAGTGCTCCTGCTGCTCGGCGCCGAAGTCCCCGCTGCGCAGGCCGCTCACCGCCGCCAGCAGCCGCGGCCAGCGCCCCTCACAGGCCTGGAGCAGCCGCGCGAAGGCCTCGCCGCCGGTGTCGTAGGTGCGGTAGCCGGCCAGGGTGGCGTTGTTGACGGGCCCGAGCAGCCCGAGCTCCGCCCGGAGCGCGCCCAGGATGGCGGCCTTCCGCGCCAGCTTCTCGGCGTCCGGCGCGGCCGAGCGGTAGAGCGCGTCGAGCTCCTGCCAGGCCTGGTGGAAGCGGACCACCTGTGCCCGCCCCCGCGCCGCCGCGTCCTCCCAGGCGCGCACCTCCGGCGCGGACGGCCCGAGCGTCCCGACGAGCCAGGGGACCGTGAGCCGGTCGGCCACGAAGTCGGCCAGGCTCTCGTCGAAGGCCGACTGGCCCTTCACGTAGACGGTGGCGTGCACGCTCTCGTGGAGGATGGTGTGGGCCAGCGCGCCGAGCGCCGCGTCGCCGGGCGGGAGCATCGTCGAGAGGACCGGGTCGTGGAACCAGCCGAGGGTGGACCAGGCTCCGGGCGTGCGCACGTCCACGTCGAGCCCCTCGGCGGCGAGCGAGGCGGCCAGCCGCCGGGCCGCGCCCTCGTCGAAGAAGCCCAGGTACGGGACGCTGCCCACCACCGGGAAGGTCCAGCGGCGCACCTGGAAGGAGAGGGGCGCGCAGGCCTGCACCAGCCAGATGACCGCGGGCCGGCCGACGTCGGTGTACCGGTCGTAGCTCCGGGTGGCGCGGAGCCCCTGGGCGCGCGCGTAGGCCTTGATGGCCGGGACGCGCGCCAGGAGCGCCCGGACGCGGGGCGGCGTGGCCGGATCGGCCAGCACCTCGGGGAGGGGCCGGGCGTCGAGCAGCAGCCGCGCCTCGCCCCGGGCGGCCTGGGCCAGGTAGCCCGCCGAGAAGCAGCCCTGGGTCAGCAGGGCCGTGGCGGCCAGGAGGAGGCGGCGCATGGCGGGGAGTGTGCCACGGCGCCGGGCCGGGCGCCCGTCACGCCCGGGCGGCGGCGCGGGGTGAGCGGCCGCCCCGGACGGACACTTCACGCTGCCCCCGAAGAGGGGCAGGCTGGCCGGGTGGAGCCAGCGTCCCGGGCGCCGACCCGGGAAGGAGCCGCGCCGTGGCCAACGTGAACGTGAAGAAGGGCGTCATCGCCATCCTGACCGGCGGCGGCGACGTCCCCGGCCTCAACCCCGCCATCCGCGCCGTCACGCTGGCGGCCCGCCGCGAGGGGTTCGAGGTCATCGGCATCCGGCGCGGCTGGGGCGGCCTCATCGACATGGTGCGCGACCACCAGTACGACAACTCGGACAACTACCAGGTGCTCACCAACGAGGTGGTCAACAGGGCGGGGCGCACCGGCGGCACCTTCCTGCACACCTCCCGCACCCGCCCCAGCCACGTGAAGCGGGGGGCGGTGCCGGACCACCTGCAGGGCAAGTACGCGGCGGAGGTCAACGACCTGACCCCCGAGGTGCTGGCCAACATCGCCCACCTGGGCATCGACTACCTCATCCCCATCGGCGGCGACGACACGCTCTCGTACGGCGTGCGGCTCTACCAGGAGGGGGTCAAGGTGGTGGCCATCCCCAAGACGATGGACAACGACGTGCCGGGCACCGACTACTGCATCGGCTTCTCCACCTGTGTCACCCGCACCATCGAGATGACCAACCGGCTGCGCACCAGCGCCGGCTCGCACGAGCGCTTCCTGGTCATGGAGGTCTTCGGCCGCTACGCCGGCTACACCGCCCTCCTGCCCACCATGGCCGGCGCCGCCAACCGCTGCGTCATCCCCGAGTACAAGTTCGACATGGAGCGGCTCACCGAGCTCATGGTGGAGGACCGCAACCGCAACCCCTCCAAGTACGCGGTGGCGCTGGTCTCGGAGGGGGCCATGTTCACCGGCGGCGAGATGGTCTTCGCCGACGACGCCCGGGACGCCTACGGCCACGCCAAGCTGGGCGGCATCGGCGACGTGGTCTCGGCCCACCTGCGCGATCTCTCCGCCAGGTTCACCGGCGGCAAGAAGATCGAGGTCATCAACCAGAAGCTGGGCTACCTGGTGCGCGGCGGCGACCCGGACGCCATCGACTCCATCGTGCCCATGGCCTACGGCAACCTGGCGCTCGACCTGATCCTGAAGCGGAACCACGGGCGGCTGGTGGTCTTGAAGAACGGCCGCTACGACAACGTCCCGCTCGACGTGGTGACCTCCTTCAAGAAGGTGGTCAACGTGAAGGAGCACTACTCCACCGAGCGCTACCGGCCGCACTACCGCTCCTTCGAGATGAAGCCGCTCTTCCTGGTGACCAGCGAGGGGTAGGCCGGACGTGCCCCGGCCGCACCACGTGGTCCTCGTCCCGGGCTTCTTCGGGTTCGCCAACCTCGGCGACTTCACCTACTTCGGCCACGTCCGGGACCTCCTCCTCGAGGTGGGGCCGGGGCTCGGGCTCGACGGCGAGGTGGAGGTGGTGCGCACCGAGCCCACCGCGTCGCTGCCGCGCCGCGCCGCGCTCCTGTGCGAGAGCGTGGCGGCCTTGCTGGACCGGGCGCCCGGCCGCGTCAGCCTGGTGGGCCACTCCAGCGGCGGCCTGGACGCGCGGCTGCTCTGCTCGCCCGGCGTGACGCTGCCCACCGCCGCCGACGCCGAGCGCTGCGCCCGCAGCGTCGCGGCGCTGGTCACCGTCTCCACCCCCCACCACGGCACGCCGCTGGCCCAGGCCTTCGCCAGCCTGCTCGGGCAGCAGGCGCTCAGGCTCCTCTCGCTCACCACCATCCACGCGCTGCGCACCGGGCGGCTGCCGCTCTCGGCGGTGCGCCAGCTGGCGCGGCTGCTCCGGCTCGGCCGGGCGCCGCCGTCGGGCATGCTGGAGCAGCTCTACCAGCAGCTCCTGGCCGACTTCTCCGGCGAGCGGCGGCGCGTCGTCGAGGCCTTCCTGGCCGACGTGCGGACCGACCAGGGGCTGGTGGCCCAGGTGACCCCGGCCGGCCTGGAGCTCTTCAACGCCTCCACCGAGGACCGGCCCGGGCTGCCCTCCGGCTGCGTCGTCACCCAGGCGCGGCCGCCGGGCCTGAAGTCGCTCTGGTCGGCCGGCCTCTCCGCCTACGCGCAGGCCACCCACGCGCTCTTCGTCGCCCTCTACCGCTTCTCCTCCTCGACGCCGCGGGGCTGGCTGCCGCGGCTGGACCGGGACGCGGTGGAGGCGCTGCGCCGCGCCTACGGCCGGGTCCCCCCGGCCAGCGCCAACGACGGCATCGTCCCCACGCTGAGCCAGGTGCGCGGCCGCGTGGTCCACGCCACCTGGGCCGACCACCACGACGTGCTCGGCCACTTCCACGACCCGACGCGGGTGCCGCCCCACTTCGACTGGGTGGCCTCGGGGTCGGGCTTCGACCGCGGGCGCTTCACCGCGCTGTGGGGCGACGTGGCGGCGTTCCTGGCCCGGCCAAGGGGGTGAGGCGGCCGCGGGCCCCGGCGGGTCAGGGCCGGAGGACGCGGCCGGGGAAGGGCGGCGGTCCGACCAACGCGCCCTCGCCGCCGAGCGCCCTCGGCTGGCGCAGGAGC
>JAJYAW010000303.1 GCA_021779335.1 Myxococcales bacterium
CCCCGACAGCCGGGCGCCTCTCCCGGCGCGCCGCCCGGCGGCCAGCAGCCAGGGGAGGGTCGCCGCGCCCGCCAGGAAGGTGAGGAAGGCGGCGCTCCCGAGGACGTAGCCGGAGCCCGCGTAGCCCACGGCGCCGGCCGCGGCGGCGGCGGGCTCGGCCCCCAGCGTGCGCGCCGCCAGGTAGGCGCCCAGGGCCGCCAGGAGGAAGTAGGTGACCAGGAGCGCGTCGAGCGGCGCGCCGGGCGCCAGCAGCGCCAGCGTCACCGAGGCCGGGTGGAGCACGCCGTGGATGAGCTGCGCCAGGAGCGGCGCACCCGTGCCGTCGAAGGGGTCCCAGAGTGGCAGCCGGCCGCTGCGGAGCGCCTCGGCGATGAAGGGGCGCAGCGGGGCGAAGAGGCGGACGGAGTCCCGCCAGGCGAGCTGCCGGTCCGGGGCGAGCCCCGGCGCGAGGAGGAGCAGCACGGCCCCCGCCACCAGGAGCGGCCAGGCCGCGGAGCGCAGGGCGGCCGACCGGAGCAGGGCGCGCATGGGCGCCATGGGGCACCAGGCGCCGCCGGCCTGTCAATGCGATCCCGGGGGGCCGGGGCCCGCGCCGTCGAGCCTCAGGGCGTCTCGGGGGCGACGCCGGACCCGACTCGCTCGGCGGCCTCCGCCTCGGCCCAGACGAGCTCGGCCGCCACGCCCTTTGGGAGCGACGTGTAGGCGTTGCCGGGCAGCGAGAGCGCGGCGCTGATGACCAGCTCGGCCACCGGGATGGTGATGGGCCGCGGCGTGCCGCCCGGCCGGCCGCACTCCACCGCCGGGCTCACCACCAGGAGCCGCCGGCAGGCGGCGGGGCGGTGGGGATAGACGCGGCACTCGTCCTCGCGGCCGAGGAAGACGCAGCGGTTCTCCTCCACGGCCAGCTCGCTCCAGGTCGGCCCGCGGCGGGAGCGAGCCGCCTGGCGCGCCAGCCGGGCCCGGTCGATCTCCAGCCCGTCGGCCACCACCCGGGCCAGGAGCTCCGCCTCGTCGCGCGTGACCTCCACCTCGTAGTGGCAGCAGGCGGCGCAGCCGCGGGCGCAGGTGGGGGTCGCACCGTGGAGCTCGGCCACGGCCTGGGTGACCAGCAGGTGGGCTGCCTCGGCCCGCAGCGGGCCCGGGGGCGCCCTGGAGAGCGCCGCGTCGAAGGTGGCGTGGAGCCGGCGCAGGTGCGCGACGATGGCGGCCAGCTCGTCGGCGGGCAGCGTCCGCTGGTACTGCGCCACCAGCGCCACGAGCGTGGGGGTGGACCGCTGCAGGAAGGGGAGCGCGCGTGGGGCTTCCATCGTGGGAGGAGAGCACGGGGGGGGCGGGCGCCGCCAGGATCGGGCGGTGGCGGCGGGCGGGCGGGCGTCCGCCCGCCGCCCGGACCGGCGGCGTGGACCGGCCGTTGCCACCCCTGTGACAAGGGGTAGAATCCGCGCCGAAAGGGGAACATCGCATGGCGGAGGGATCCCCGGCCCCGGCCGGAGCACCGGCCCACCACCGCCGGACCTATCTCGTCGACCCCGGCTTCCAGCTCCGCTACGCGCTCCTGCTGGCGGGCGCCGGCGCGCTGCTGGCCCTCCTCGGCGGCCTCTGGCTCCACCAGGCCCAGCTGCAGGTCACCGAGCTCCTGCCGCTCGACGCCGAGGCGCGCGCGCTGGTGGCGCGGACCGATCGGGAGCTCCTCGGGGCGCTGGCCGGCCTCGCCGCGCTCATGGCCCTGGCCCTGGGGGTCCTCGGCGTGATCATCACCCACCGGGTGGCGGGGCCGGTGCTGGTGCTGGGGCGCTACCTGCAGGCCTTCGGCGCCGGGCGCTACCCGCCGGTGCGAGCGCTGCGGCGCGGCGACGAGCTGCAGCGGCTCTTCGGCGTCTTCGCCGAAGGGGTCGAGGCGCTGCGCGCCCGCGAGCGGGCCCACGCCGACCTGCTCGAGGCGGCCGCCGCACAGGTGCGCGCCGCCTTGCCCCGGGCCCCCGAGCTGGCCGCCACGGCCGACGCCCTGCTCGAGGCGGCCCGGTCGCGCCGCGCCGCGCTCTCCCAACGTCCCCCCGACTCCGCCGTCCCGCCGCCGCCCTGACCGCACGGGAGCCCGACCATGCGAAACGCCCGCCAGCGCCTCCTCCTCCTCGCCGCCCTCCTCGGCACCGCCTGCTCGGATCCCACGGACATGAAGGGCTGGGCCGAGCGCGCCGCCTCGCGCAACCGGCTCGACGAGAAGCTGTCCGCGCTCGCCTCGGCGCGCACCGCCCCCGGCGACAAGCGGGCGGCCGTGGCGCCGCTCTGCGAGGTGCTCAAGCAGACGCCGCGGGCGCGCCAGCAGGCGGCGGTCATCCTCGGCGAGATCGGCGAGGCCGGCGCGGCCGAGGCGGTGCCGGCGCTGGTGGGCGCCATCGACGGCTCGGGCAAGGCCGACCGCGAGGTCAACGACGCCAACGTGGCCATCGCGGCCGCGCTGGGCGCGCTCCGGGCGCGCCAGGCGGTGCCGGCGCTGGCCAGGCTGGCCCGCTCCGGCGACGCCTTCACCCAGGTGGCCGCCATCGACGCCCTGGGCGCGGTCGGCGACGCGGCCGCCGTGGAGCCGCTCCTGGCCACCGTGGACGACGAGCGGGCCGAGCCCTTCGCCGTGAAGAAGGCGCTGCTGGCGCTGGGGCGCATCGGCGACGCCCGGGCCGTGCCGACCGTGGTGCGCATGCTCTTCACCGAGCGGCCCGGGGTGACCTTCTTCCCGGAGGCGGCCTTCGCCGCCTCGCAGCTCGGCGGTGCCATGTCGGCGCCCCTGGTCGCGGTGGTGGAAGGGCGCGACGCGGCGCTGGCGGCCTGGGCGGCCGGCCACGACGTCCACCCGGCGGCGCTGCGGGCCAAGGCGGCGCAGCTCCTCGGCGACGTTGGCGGACCGGAGGCGGTGCCGGCCCTGGTGGGGGCGCTGGGCTACGTCGGCGACGGGGCGGAGGGGCGGCTCTTCGTGCGGGCCTTCGCCGCCGAGTCGCTGGGGCGCCTCCACGCCTCCGAGGCGGTGGCGCCGCTCGCCGCGGCCCTCGCCAAGGAGCAGGATCCGGACCTGCGGGAGCGCTACCTGGACGCACTCTCCCGCATCGGGGATCCGGCGGCGCTGCCGGCGCTGCGCGCCGCGGCGGGGAGCGGGCCTGCCGGGCAGCGCGAGGCGGCGCTGAAGGCGCTCTCCCGGCTCGGCGACGCGTCCGACCGGGCCCAGGTGGAGGCGGCCCGCCGGGCCTGCGGCCCGGGCTGCCCGCCAGCGCGTGCCAGGGCGCTCGAAGGGATGTTGGCCCGACTCGACGCGGCCAAGGCGTGCGCCGGCGCGGTGGCCTGCTGGACCGGCAAGCTCGCCGACCCCCGGGCCGAGGTGCGCGACCGGGCGGCGCTGGAGGTGGGCAGCGCCGGCGGTGCCGCCCAGGTGGACGCGCTCTCGGCCGCCATCACCCGGCCGGTGGAGAGCGACGCCGACCTGGAGGCCCGCTTCCACGCGGTGCTGGCGCTGGAGCTCATCGTCCGGCGGCAACCGCTCGGCGCCAAGGGGCTCGAGGTCGCGGCGGCGCTCGATCGACTGCTGGTCGCCGACAAGGGGCGCGCCCTGACCGGTGCGGTGGACGAGGACGCCCTGCGGCTGGCCGCGAGGCTCCGCAGGGGGGCGCGCTAGCCGCGCTGGCCGGCATCGGGCCCGGGCGCATCGCCGGCCTGCGCCTCGACCGGAGGCCGGGCCGAAGCCTGGACAGATGGCGGTGCCGGGGTCTGGGCGGGGGGCGGCCCGGGCGGGAGCGTCGGGGGTGCACGCGGCGTCCGGTCCCAGGATGACGGCAGCAGGTTGAATGGCAGGAGCTTCGCGAGGAGCGGGAGCAGCAGCATCCCGCCCGGCGCGGCGAAGATGGCCAGCGCCGGCACCGCCTTGGCGAGGTCGATGAGCTGCGCCTTCACCTTGCGCTTCTCCGCGGCGTCGAGCTGCTTGCCCGCGGCGGCCAGCGCCAGGAGCTGCCCCAGCTCGCCCGTCTTCCGCAGCTCGGTGACGAGCGCCTCCAGGTTGGAGCCCACCACCTCCCCGACCCGCTCCACCACGTCGTCGGCGGTGGTCTCCCAGGCGGCGGCCACGGCCTCCCAGTCCGGCGCGCCGCCGTCCACCGCCTCGAACCAGGCCAGGTGGTCGTCGTGCTGCGCCGCCGCCTCGACCCGGGCCGCGCCCACGACCTGCGGCTCCAGGCCGGCGCCGGCGACGAAGGCGTCCACGTAGCCGGACGCCGAGGCGGCGTCGAGACGGACGCGGAGTTGCTCGAGCAGGAGCTGCTCCAGCAGGAAGGGGCGGACTCGCGGCGGCGCGGCGGCGCCCAGGTCGGCGGGAGGGCGCGGGGCGGCCATGGCGCGGCGGGCCTCCCGCGCCTCCGGGCGGGGCAGGCCGAGC